>BJFP01000287.1 GCA_014189875.1 Verrucomicrobiota bacterium
TCAGCGCGGCCGAGGTCGGCGATGCGGATGCGATTCATCCCGGCTACGGATTCCTGAGCGAGAACGCGCACTTCGCGGAGGTGTGCGCGAGCTGCAACATCAAGTTCATCGGGCCGCCGCCCGCGGCCATCCGCTCGATGGGTGACAAGAACACCGCGCGCGCGACCGCCAAGGCTGCGGGGATGCCGGTCACGCCCGGCAGCGACGGCATCGTGGAGACCGAAAAGGAGGCGATGGCCATCGCGCGGAAGATCGGCTACCCGGTGATGATCAAGGCGACCGCCGGCGGCGGCGGAAAAGGCATGAGGCCCGCGCACAACGACGGTTCGCTCGTGCAGGGATTCCGGGCGGCGCGCGCTGAGGCGGAGAAGGCTTTCGGCAACGGTGCCGTGTACCTTGAGAAGCTCATTGAGAATCCGCATCACATCGAATTTCAAATCATGGCCGACATGCACGGCGACGTAGTCCACGTCGGCGAGCGCGACTGCTCGATGCAGCGGCGCAACCAGAAGATCATTGAGGAGACGCCCTCGCCGATCATGACCGACGAGATCCGCGAACGCATGGGCGCTGATTGCGTGAGGCTCGCAAAGGAAGTTGGCTACGTTGGCGCGGGTACGATCGAGTGCCTCATGGATGACAAGGGCAACTACTACTTCATGGAGATGAACACGCGCATCCAGGTGGAGCACTGCATCACCGAGGAGGCGTACGGCGTGGATCTCGTGAAGGAGCAGATCAAGATCGCGGCTGGCGAACCGCTGTCGCATTTCATCCGGCACGCGAAGCGGAAGTATCACGCGATCGAATGCCGTATCAACGCGGAGGATCCGTACAACAATTTCCAGCCGTCGCCGGGGCGCATTGACCTCTACTACGCGCCGGGCGGGCGCGGTGTGCGGATTGATTCGCACGCGTACGCAGGCTACACGGTGCCGCCGTATTACGACTCGATGATCGCGAAGGTGATCGCGATGGGTACCTCGCGCGACAACGCGATCGCGCGCATGAGGCGCGCGCTGAGCGAATATATCATCCGTGGCGTGAAGACGACGATCCCGTTTCAACAGACGATCATGCATGATCCGGATTTCGTGCGCGGGAAGTACGACACGAGCTTCGTCGGCAAGATGATCGAGGCGCGCAGCGGGGAGTTCCGGAAGAAGTAGATTGCGGTAGCAGCGCTTGTGAAAGCGCGGGCACACTTTGCTTTCGTGCGGAAAGATCAGCCCGCGCTTTTACAAGGGCGGCTACACTGCGGCGTAGGCGTCCCGCAGGATCTGCATCGTGTGCCGGATGGGGATTTCCGCGCCCTGCTTTGCAAGGTGCAGCTTGAGCTGCGTGAGGCAGCCGATGTTTCCGGTGGCGACGACATCCGCGTGCGTCCCGATGATCGTGTGCGCGCGCGCAGCGCCGAGGCTTGCGGCGATTTCGGGCTGATCCAGATTGTAGGTTCCCGCGCTGCCGCAGCAGAGGTGCGGGTCGGGGAGATCGATCAGCTCCGCACGCGGGATCGCGCCGAGCAGCGCGCGCGGTTCGTCGCGCACGCTCTGGGCGTTCAGCAGATGACACGCGTCGTGGACGGCGATGCGCGTGGCTTTTCCCGAATCGGGAAACGGCGCGAGGTCGCCGAGGCGTGCGAGGAAGACGGCGGCATCCATCACGCGATGGCGGAATTTTTCCGCGGCGTCCGCGAGATCGGTGCCGGCGAGGATGAGGTGATACTCGTGCATCCCGGAGCCGCAGCCGGCGGCGTTCGTGAGGATCGCATCCACATCGCCGGGAAATGCAGCGAGATTTTTCCGCGCGAATTTTTGCGCGGAGCCGATGTCGCCGACGTGCCACGCGAGCGCGCCGCAGCACGCCTGCGCGGGCGGGATGACGACCTCGATGCCGTTGCGCGCGAGCACGGCGATGGTCGCGGTGTTGATGTCGGGCGCGAGGACCTGCTGCGCGCAGCCCGAGATGAGCGCGACGCGCGCGCGGCGTTTTCCGATCGCTGGCGTGACCCCGGGCCATGTCTCGCGCGGCGGCACATTTTCCGGGATGAGGCCGAGCATGGCGCGGAATGATTTCGGAAACAGCGGCGCAAGTTCGCGCGCGAATTTTCCCATCCACGCGGCGAGGCGGAAGCGCGCGGGATGCGGGAGCGTCGCGGAGACGAGCCATCGGCGCACGCGTTCGAGGAAGGGACGGCGTCGCTTTTTCTCCGCGAGCGCACGGAAGGGCGAGAGCAGATCGCGGTAGGTGACACCGCTCGGGCACGCGGGTTCGCAGGCGAGGCAACCGAGGCAGCGGTCCACATGAGGCAGCGCGTCGGCGAGCGGGAGCGTGCCTTCGAGCACCTGCTTCATGAGCACGATGCGGCCGCGCGGCGTGTCCATCTCCTGGCCGAGTTCGCGGTACGTCGGGCACGCGGCGAGGCAGAATCCGCAATGCACGCACGACTCGATGGCGCGCGTCATGGGCGCAGAGAGCGGGCCGTGGGTTTCGGGTTGGATCGTGTGAAGCAAGGAGCGGGAACATCCGAGATTCTTTTAGCGGAGGCGACACAGGATTTGCGGTGCGGCGACTGGCCTGCAACGTGCTCGATTTCAAGCTGCTTGCCGGGTGAACGCCCAACCAACACATCGGAGGAGCGAACACGAAATTCACATCTTATGAAAAAGTTCATCCTATTGGGCCTTGCGGGAATCACCGGTCTGCTCTGCTGTTTCGGAACTGCCCGGCTCCGTCGTGAAACAGACACGAGCGGGCAGATCGCACGTCTTTCCGAACGCGCGATGGCGCTGTATTCGCACGGGCAGTTCGATAGGGCGAAGACGGATTTTTTGGCGGTGCGCGTGAGCCTGTCCCGGACCGTCGGGCCGCGCGATCCGGCGACGCTCGGCAGCCGGAACAATCATGCGGCGGTGCTCTTTGCGATGGGCGATTTCGCAGGGGCAGAGGCGGAACATCGCAGCACGATGAATTTGCGCGACAAGATGCTGGGGCGCCTGAATCCGGATGCGATCGCATCGCGGCAGAACCTGGCGGTGACGCTGATGTGTGCGGGAAAATACGAGGAGGCGCTCCTGCATCAGCGTTGCGTGGAGTCGGTGCGGCGGCATCTGCTCGGGGAGAACGCTCCGAAGTCGCGGCAGGCGCGGCGGCTGATCATGCTGATCGAGGACGCCATGAAGAGCGGCAAACCGGGCAGTGCGCCGTCTGGCTTCGGCAGCAGCGCGGTGCTGCGGGCGTAGCGCGGAGCAGGATCGTGCGATTCGTCGGGCCTGAAGAACGTGGCAAAGCTGCGGGAATGCTGCTTGCCGGGGATGGATGCGGCGGCTAGAATTACTGTCCATTTTTCCAAAGCCAAACTATGAGCACATCCACGAATCCCGCGACCTCCGCGACACAGGCCCCTTCCAGCAAGGGCGAACTCGGACCGACCATGAGCGGAGCGGACATCCTCGTCCAGGCGCTGGAGCGCGAGGGTGTGACGACGATTTTCGCGTATCCCGGAGGCGCGAGCATGGCGATGCACCAGGCGCTCACGCGCTCGAAGATCATCCGGACGATCCTGCCGCGGCATGAGCAGGGCGGCGTGTTTGCGGCGCAGGGCTATGCGCGTGCGCTGGGCAAGGCGGGCGTGGTGATGGCGACTTCCGGGCCGGGCGCGATGAATCTCGTGACGGGAATCGCGGACGCATTTCTCGACTCGACGCCGCTGGTGGCGATCACCGGGCAGGTGCCGCAGCACATGATCGGCAAGGGCGCATTCCAGGAGACGGACGTGTTCGGTGTGACGGCGCAGATCGTGAAGCACAACTACCTCGTGACGGACATCCGCGACCTGCCGCGGATCGTGAAGGAGGCATTTTACATCGCGCAGACGGGGCGTCCCGGCCCGGTGCTGATTGACATCCCGAAGAACATCCAGATGGGCAGTTCGCAGCCCGTGTGGCCGACCGAGGTGAAGCTCCGCGGCTACAATCCCGACGTGCGTGTGGGCGATGCGGAACTGAACGAACTCATCGGGCTGATCCGCCAGTCGAAGAAGCCGATGCTCTACGTGGGCGGCGGCATCATCAGCGGCGAGGCGCATGCGGAACTGCTGGAGTTTGCCGAGCGCACGCAGATTCCCGTGGCGACGACGCTCATGGGCGTGGGCTGCTTCCCGGAGACGCATCCGCTCTCGCTGAAATGGCTCGGCATGCACGGGACCGTGTACGCGAACAACGCGGTGAACGAGGCCGACCTGCTGCTCGCGTTCGGCGTGCGTTTCGACGACCGCGTGACGGGCAAGATCGAGGCGTTCTGCCAGCACGGCACGATCGTGCATCTCGAAATAGACGATTCCGAAATCAACAAGAACAAGGTGGTGAAGCTGCCGATGCTCGGTGACGTGAAGGACGCGCTCACCCGCGCGAACGCGCTGCTCGCGAAGGCCGGTTACGAGCGGAAAAAGGCGAGCGACTATTCGCTCCACGTGCCGTGGCGCGCGCAGATCGCCGAGTGGAAAAAGGCGTTCCCATTTTACTATGAGGACACGGAGGACGCGATCCAGCCGCAGTACGTGGTCGAGCAGCTTTACAGGATGACGAAGGGCGAGGCGATCATCACGACGGGCGTGGGCCAGCACCAGATGTGGGCGGCGCAGTTCTATAATTTCGACAAGCCGCGCACGCTCATCAGCAGCCTCGGGCTCGGCTCGATGGGCTACGGCTACCCGAGCGCGATCGGCGCGAAGGTTGCGTGTCCCGACAAGGAGGTCATTGACATTGATGGCGACGGATCCTTCGTGATGAACATCCAGGAGCTCGCCTGCGCGCGTGTGGAGGGCATCGCGGCAAAGGCGCTTGTGCTCAATAACCTGCACTTGGGCATGGTCGTGCAGTGGGAGGATCGGTTCTTCAAATCGAACCGCGGGCACACTTTTCTCGGCACCTTCTCCGACGAGAAACGCGAGGTGCCGAACATGAACAAGATCTACCCGGATTTTCAAAAAATCTGCGAAGGCTTTGACATCCCGAGCAAGCGCGTGGCGCACAAGAAGGATCTGGCCGCGGCGATGGAGTGGTTTCTCTCGCAGAAGACGGCGTGTCTCCTCGAAGTGATGGTGCCGTATTCCGAGCACGTGCTGCCGATGATTCCGGCAGGCGCGACCTACAAGGACATCATCTACAAGGATCCCGAGCAGCGCCAGACGCTGACGCCCGGCACGGGGCTGTAAGTCTGATGCGGGTTTTCAGTGCGGATGCGTGCATTCGCCTGGCCAGCAATGCGCGTGAAAAGCGCAGGACTACTTCATTGCGACCTTCTGCACTGCGGGCATCTGCGTGAAGTATTCGATGTAGCCGATCATCATTTCGTCGTAGGTCTGCTGACCCCAGCGGACGGTTTTCGTCGGGTCAGGGTTCGCCTTGTTGGCGGACCTGTTGTCGTACACGGCGGTGATTTTTCCTGGCTGCCGCGCGGGAGCGTGCGCGGCTCCTTCAGTTCGTAGCGGAGCTGCCAGTTGAAGTCGTAGCGCGGGATATCGAGCAGCGTCTCGGTCTTGCCATCGGCGGTCACGAGTTCGAAGCGGAACGCCTTTCCGCGGACGTGCATGTGTGCCATGAAGGCGGTCACGTTCATGGCGCCGGGCACCGGCTTCTGCGCGATCTCGGTGTGGTTCGCTTCGCCGGGCGGGATCGAAATCTTGGGGTTCGCGACGGCCGCGGTGTGCATGGCAAAACGCGGCGGCTCTTTTGCAA
>BJFP01000288.1 GCA_014189875.1 Verrucomicrobiota bacterium
GGTCGATAAGTTCGGCAGCGAATGCGGAACTCGCGCAAAAAACGAGTGAAGCGAGGGTGAGGTGTTTGGCTGTTGGGATGGATTGCACGAATGGTAAACGTTTCAAATCCCGCGGCGGATGCCAGTGACGTGCGCAAAATTCCTGCTGGCTGCAAGGGATTTTCTTTCGCGCCCGCCGCACCGGAAACGGTCAGAACGGGGACGAGCGTCGGGGAGTGAGGGGGTATGTTCACGAATTGGAGCTCTAGCTTGAACCCGCTTCTGCCATTCGCGCCAATTCGCGAAATTCGCGTCAGCTGCCTTCGCCATCCGTGTCCATCCGTGGTTGAAAATCAGCGGATCATTTCTCCGCGGCGTATTGTTTCCACGCGGCTTCGATCTGCTCGGCGGGCATCGTGTCTTTGTGGATGATGATGCGGTGCTTGAGCAGCAGTTTCTCGCCGGGCTTCAGGACGAACGTGCCGTCCTCGGCTTTCGGATCGAGGCTCTTCGTGCCGAACGGATTCGCGGTGAAGAGACCATAGGTGCGCACGTGCCACGGCGTGGGAAAACGGAAACTGCTCGGGTGATTCAGCACGGCAAAGCCCACCGTCTCGCCCTCCACGGGGCCGGTGTAGTCGCACCATTTCGCGCGCTTGGCCCACGCGTCTTTGTCGGTGATGCCGTCGCTGTTGACGATGCGTCCACTCTTCTTGCTGTCCACGGCCATCTCGGTCGGCACGCGGATGTTGAAGCCCGCGTCCTTGATGTCGCCGAAGGTCACCGGCGCGGTCGTGGCCTTGAACTCGATCTCGTAATCAATCACGCGCGAATCGCCGAGCATCGAGAACGTGAGGCGGCGTTCCTCTTCGAAACTCTTTTTGCCGTCGGGGGCGAGGTAGTCGTTGATCGCGACGATACGGGCGCGGTTGCCCTGGGCGGAAACTTCCGTGAACTCGCGGTGCCGGATCGAGCCGATCTTCGCGAGGCGTTGCTTGAGGGCGTCGCCCTTGAGCTTGCTGTCCTTGAAGGACAACTCCTCATACCACGAGTCGAAGCCGTTGATGTTTTCGTGGCCGAACCAGATGCCGCGATGATGCGCGTGGTCGGTCTGTTCGCCGGGGATGTCGCGCATCGGAAACGCGCGCGTGACCGGCTTGCCCGTCGGACCGATCACGGGCCAGAGGTAGGGCTTGTTGGCGTCGCCGATGACGTATTCCACGAACGGCGCGCCGTTGAGCTGCACGGTCACGCCCTTGTCGTGTTTCTTCACGGTGAACTTGCCGTCCGCCGCGGCGAGGTTGGCGGCGGCGAACGCGGCGAGCGCGGAAAGGATGCGGAGAGTTTTCATGCGCGGAGAGCGTTTTTGGAAACCAGCGGGCAACCGGCTCACTTCTGCTTCTTCTTGGCCTTCGCGGCGGGCGGCTGCAGGAATTCGCTTCCGCGCCCGCCGCACCGGAAACGGTCAGAACGCGGACTGGCGTCAGGGTGTGAGGGGGGATGCCGCGTCCCAACTCTCCAGATTCAGCGTTCCCTTGCCCCCGTGTGCCTGCCCGGGCAGCTGCCATGCCGCGCGCCAGGAATGATCCCACGCAAGGTCAAACGTGATGGCGCTCTGCCCGGCCGGACCCGCGGCCTTCTTGATATCGGCGATCCGGATCGGGTCGGCCTTGCCGGTGCCCCGGAAGCGGGCCGCGGCGGGGTCAGCGTCGGCTGCCCATGTGCTGTGGTGCATGACCAGCAGCAGGCTCAGGGCGATCGCAATTGTGGCGAACCAGCGCGATGAGCGATGGTAGATTTCGTTGGTTTTGTTAATGATGTTTTCCAGGTTTGAAAGCATAGACAGTCTCATTCCGCGTTCCCATGTAGGCTAGGCTTTCATATCACGACATCGGCGATGGTTCCGGTGCTGCTGTTGAAGCGGTCGATCCGTGCTCCCATCTTCTGGGCCATCGTGAGCAGGAGGTTGCTGTGTGGGGCACGCGGATTGACGGGAACGCGACAAATGCCATTCAGATGTTCCCGGGCACGTTCATTGTCGAGTTCGTAGGCGAATTCCGGCTTGCCGACTTTGTTGAAGTCGATGTGGCTGCCGTGTCGCAGACCGAGTTCCGTGCCGCCCGCGAGAACGAAGGGCAAATTGGCCGAGACATGGGTGCTGCCGTTCGACATGTGGCTGCCGAAGAGCGCCATGGTCGTGTCGATCAGCGGTCCGCCGGCGTCGCGTGTTTCGACGAGTCGATCGAGGAAGCCGCTGAACAGTTCGACGTTGTAAATGTCACTGCGAATGAGTTCCTCGTTTTGTTTGTGCGATAAGGAATGGCGACCGGTGGTGATGCCAATCTCAGGGGAGAACGATCCCGAGTTTTCCTGGCCGGTGCTGAACGACACAACGCGTGTGACATCGGTTTGGAAGGCCAAAACGATCAGGTCGTACATCAAACGCATGTACTCGCCGAGTCCGCCCGCTGCGGAGGGATCGCGGTGGAGGCGAGTTGCCACGTCGGGCGCGATTTGAGGTCGTGGTTTGTCGAGCCAGCTGTTGGATCGTTCGACACGAATTTCAACCTCCCGGACGGAAGTCAGGTAATCCTCCAGACGGCCACGATCCTGGTGACCGAGTTGATTGCCAAACGAACGAGCGTCGTCCAGAACGGCATCGAGCACACTGCCGCGGCGTTCGAGGTTGCGGCGTTGCCGGGCGATTCCCCCAGCCGGTTCGGTAAAGAACCGTTCGAAAATCCGACTCGGGCTCTTTTCGTTCGGGAGCTGGATGCCGTCGGCATTGTAGGCATGGCCGTCGCCGCCGATCTCCAGCGATGAAAAGCGGGTCTGCCCATCGATCGCCTTGACCATCACTTGATCGATCGAGATTCCTAATTTCGATCCGGTGGGCCCACCGGTGAGGAACGAAGCCGGGGAATGGCCGCCGCCTTTATGATGCAGACCGCTGATGGGGGTGATTCGCGAGCGGTGTTTTTCCAGCGGAGCCAGTGACTGCGAAAGACGGTACTTCGGACCGGCCTCGGCAATCTGCCAAGCGCGAACGTGGACGCCATCGGGCAAGCTGATGAAGATGCTGCGCCGCGGACGCAGGGCCTTTTCGTCTGCAGCTCGAACCGGAACCATGCCATCGAGCAAAGGCAGCGCCATCGCCACCCCGGCCCCCTTGAGAAAATGCCGGCGACTGATTCGTGTAGTGTTGTGGATGATGTTCATAAAATGCTTCTTTAGCGTTTCTGCATGAGGTCGGAAAAAACGAATGCTTCGATCAGGGTCTTGAGTCGATAATCGGATCCGCGGCAGGCCACCGCGATTCTTTGAAGGTCGGCGGTGTCGTCCACAGTCATGGCACGACGCAGGGCATAGGTGGCCAGTTTTTCTACCAAGGCTTCCGCAATACGGTCGATGTCCTGAACCATGAGCTTCTGCAGGGATTCTGCTCCGTCGAATTTTCGACCGTCCGCCAGTTCACTCTGGGCGTTGATCGGAAAAACCGGCTCTTTTCCTCTGTTGAATACTCCCATGGCCGCGGAGGACCGATCGACATCTCTCCAGCGCCCAATCGCATCGTAATGCTCGAACGCGAAGCCCAGTGGATCGATCTTGCGATGGCACGCGGCGCATGAAGCGTTCGTCGCATGGGCATCGAGTTCCATGCGCAGCGTCGATTTCTTCGCATCCGGCCGTAGAAGATTGAGAGGTTCCACGTTGGGCGGCGGCGGCGGTATTGTTGCGCCGTAGAGCGTCTCTGCGATCCAGACTCCGCGATGGATCGGGCGATGCCGGTTGCCGTCCGAGGTGAGCGACAGGATCGACGCTTGCCGTAGCAATCCGCCGCGATGGTCTTCCGGGCGCAATTTTACTTTCACGAAATCCGAGCCGCCGGGGTGCGGGATTCCGTAGTAGGCAGCCATGCGGGGATTGACCATCGTCCAGTCGGACAAGACCAATTCACGCAGAGGCAGGTTGTTGTTGAAGACTTCGGCAAAGAAATGGGTTGTCTCCTGGATCATGCTCCGTTCCAAGGTGCTGTTATATTCCGGGTACGTTTTGCGATCCGGAGGAAAACTGCCGACTTTGTGCAGCTCGAGCCATTGGCGTGGAAACGCCTCGGCGAAACGAGCGAGTTTCGGGTCCGCGATCATCCGCGCGACATGCTTGCGAAGCACTTCCGGCTTGCGGAGTTCGCCCGTCCGGGCCGCTTCGGTGAGTGCCTCGTCCGGCATCGAACCCCAGAGCATGTACGAGAGTCGGCTGGCCAATTCCCAGTCATTGACACGGTCTCGGCGCTCCTTGATCGAGCCTTCCCGGAGGTAAAGGAAGCCTTTCGACGCCAGCACTGCCGACACCGCTGAGCGATACGCGGAGCGAAACGATTCGCCCGCTTTGCGTTCCGACGCCATGACCTTCATGAACCGATCGGTTTCCGCAAGGTCCACCGGACGCCGCCAGGCTCGCTCGATAAAGCGATGCAGCGATTTCCGCACGTCATCTAGGTTTTCCCCATCCTTCGGCACAAGCTCCGCCTGCCGATCCGCTTGCTCCTTGGTCAGGTAGGGCGTTTCGATTTCGATCCAGTCGATCAACAAGATTGGCTCACGAGGACTCCCATCCTCGGCGAACGGTTGCGGATTCTTCTTATCGAGCTGGGATTCACCGGTCTGGCGGATCGTCAAGTCCCGTGCGGTCGAAACGAATTCGAGGGTGATCGGCTGGTCTTCGGGAGCAACGATCTCGCGGTCGATGTAGGGGTCAATGGAAAGACGTGGTGCTTTGCCATCGGCGGATTTGAGTCCGCTCAATTGAATTCGCACCTTCGCCGCCGTGCCTGATGGAAGATCTCCGTAAATCCGTCGGCCTTGGCCGGAATAGGTGAGGTAGCGACTCTTGCCATTGCGTTCGAGTATGAGCTGTTTGAATCCGCCGGCCAGGCGGCTGGGAGACATTGACGTTTTCGAGGGCGGCGCCGGCTTTTCCGGCACGGCGATCGCTGCCACGGTCTCGGCTGCGGCCACGAATTTCTCAACATGGGCGGGTGAAAGCCGAAGCATGAACCCGGTGTTCTCGAAACCGTGCCACCGCGGATCTTCCGCGAACACGCCCGGTTGATCGGGATCGAAGCGGATGCCGAGCAGATCCAAAACCGTATTGGCGTACTCTTGCCGGCTGAGCCGATAAAGCGTCACCGGGCTGCGGGCCGCCATTCTCGCCGTCTCGCCTTTCTTAATTTCCGTGGCAATCCATTCGACGACTGCGGCGGCCTCCGTTGCCTTTGGCCTCGGCTCCTTCTTGGGCGGCATTCCTCCGCTGTTGATCTGCAGTAACACTTCCGACCAATGCTCCGCCGTTTCCGCGTCGGCGAAATGCGCCTTGAGGGTGTCGAGCCGAAAGTCGCCGCTCTGCTTCTTGGCGTCGTGACAACGAAGGCAGTGTTCTTTGAAGAATGACTCCACGCCCTTCGCATCGCCGGCATTTACGCGATGGTCCGCAAAGAACGCACCAAGCAGCAGCGCTGCGGCTGTCAGAGAATGTTTCATTCGCTTACGCACAACCAATTACCTTGCTCATTCTTGGGCCGGGACGACAGGGGTGATAACTCGCTTCCTCACGCCAAAATCTCCGCCAGCGGGCCGGCGGTGTCGATGTCCTTGAGTTCGCGATCGGGTTCGCCGAACTTCTCGCGTTTGTCGCCCACGGCGTGCAGCAGCGACAGGTAGAAGTTGGACATCGTCCGGTGACCG
>BJFP01000289.1 GCA_014189875.1 Verrucomicrobiota bacterium
CGGGGAGCGGAGGTGTTTCGGGGTGTGGGCAGCGCGAGCGGCGACGCATCACACGTCGAGGTGAGCGGACGCTTTGCTGGCGCAACGCGAGCCCCGGGATGCCCGTCTTTGTGCTGTAGCCGAACGTGTCCGTCTCCACGTTCATGCGCTGGAGCATCTGCACGAAAAGATTGCACAGCGGCGTGTTGTTCTTCGTGGCGAACGCGATGTGTTGGCCGTGCTTGAAGCCTCCGCCTGACAGGAGCAGCGGGAGGTTTCTCGTGTCGTGCGAATTCGAGTTTCCGAGGTTGCTGTCGAAGAGCGCTATCGTGTTTTCGAGCAGTGAACCGTTGCCTTCCTTCTTCGCCTTCAACGCGGTGAGCAGTTCGCCGCGCGCATGGACTTCCGCCTCCTTGATGAGCTGGAGCTGTTTGAGAATTTCGGGATCCTGGCCGTGATGCGAAAGTTCGTGGTGCGCCATCGTCACGCCGTCCACGAGCGGCACGTCACCGCGGCCCTGAACGAGGATGTGATGACGCGCGTTGAATCCGTCTGGAGCGCGAGCGGCACGGGTTCAAAGATCAGCTTCATGCGTCCGATTAGATACTTCTCTTCCGTGATGTCCGTTGGCGGCTGCGCGTCCACTTTCGGCTTCGGCTTGCGCGGCTTGTCCGGCGGGATGTTGAAGTATCCGAGGAAACTTCCATGATGCCTCCGGAGTCGAAAACTGTCGGACAGGCGCTATTTTGCTTGCAGCACCACGAGCCAGCCGGCGACCGGGGCGGTGCCGCTGTTGCGCACGGTGATTTCGTTCGCGATGAGTTCGGAAAATCGGTGCGCGTGCGCGAGGCCGCGGATGTAGGCGAGCGAGTGTGCGAAGCGAATCTTCGAGTGCAGCACGAAGCCCTCGCCTTCGTGCCGCTCTAACGAGAATGCGAGGAGTCCGCCGCTGCGCAACATGCGGGAGGCGGACTGAAGGACGCCGTCCAGATCGCCGACATAGACGAAGAGATCGCCCGCGAGAAGCAGGTCGCAGCATTGCTCCTGATCGCGCATCGCTTCCGAGATATCGCCCGTGATGAGGCGGTCGTAGATGCCCCTCGCAGCAGCCTTCGCCAGCATCGCGGGGGACAGATCCACGCCTGATAAATGGTTGGCGTGTGGACGAAATTGCGCGCCGCACAGCCCCGTGCCGCAGCCGAGATCGAGGATGTCAAACTTCCGGGCCGGCGCGACGGACAGGACGGCTTCGAGCATCATCTCCGGGACATGATAGCCGAGCTTTTCCACAAGATGAGCGTCAAAGTCATCCGCGTAAGGATCGAACAGTTTGCGGACATAGCTTGCCGGTGTGCCTGTCGGCGAAGTGTCGCCGGACAGCGCGGCCAGCACATGCTGCCAGTCGGGTGAGTCCGGCCTGAGTTTGATCGCCTTGCGATAGGCGTCAATCGCCTCAGAGATCCGGCCTTGCTCCTTCAGCATGTGGCCGAGCTTGGTGAAGGCATCGGCGTGATCCGGTCTTAGTTCGACAGCCATTTGGTAGGCTGCGATTGCTTCATCCGGCTGCCCTTTGCTTTCGAGTGCGATGCCGAGATTATGCCACGCGGCTGCAAAGCGCGGGGCAAGCTGGAGTGCATCGCGATAGGCTGCGATCGCTTCATCGTACGCCCGTTGATCAAACAGCGCGTTGCCAAGATTGCTGTGCGCCTCGGGCAGGGCTTTGTTCAGCGCAATGGCTCGGCGGCACGCGGCGATGGATTCACCGAGTTTTCCGGCCTCCCGGAGTGCTGCACCGAGATTGCTGCACGCCTCGGCATAACCAGGCCTGAATGTTATCGCCTGCCGGTAAGCCGCGATGGCTTCTTCCAAGTGGCCCTTGCCATGAAAAAGACCGCCGAGACTTTTGTGCGCCTCGGCATAGTCCGGCTTGAGGGCGATGGCTTGGCGGCACGCGGCGATGGCGTCATCCACTCGCCCGATGGCTTTCAGTGCGACACCGAGATTCTTAAGGGCTTCGGGGTTGTCCGGCTTTTCCTCAATGGATTGGCGAAACCACTCTACAGCCTCGGTATGCCTGCCTGTCTGTCCCGCGATGACCCCGAGGAAATGCAGCGCATCCGCGTTGCACGGTTCCGTTGTGAGAATCTGATGATATAAAGCCTCTGCCTCCGAAAGCCGTCCGGCCCGGTGCGCCTGCCGTGCGTTTTCAAGGGCCTGCTGGTTCGTCACGGGTTCAAAATTGACGGCTTATCCGAGCGCCAACGGCATCCGGTTGGCTGCCAAGCGCCTATTTTTTCCGGACGTCGTAGCAAAGCAGGACGTCCTGATCGCGGAGGTAGAGCTTGCCATTGGCGATGACTGGGTGCGGCCAGCTATTCTTAGTGCTGCGGTCGGGCTGCTCGAAGCGGCCCGTTTCCTTGTAGCCGTCCGGCGTGGCTTCGATGAGCGCCATGACTCCCTTGCCGCTTTCGGCGCGGCAATAGAAATGGCCGTCTGCATAACCGATGGCGCCTTTGCCGACTCCTTTCTCATTCCACTTCAAGTCGCCGGACTTGAATTCCTGGCAGACCCATCCCTTGCCGTCTGAGAAGCCGTAAACATAGTCGCCGAGCAGGATCACGCCGCCGTGGTGGTTGGCCATGTTCTTGTTGGCATAGAGTTCCTCGGTCTTGAAGCCGCTGGCGTCCTTGGTGATCTTAAAGGCATTGCAGCCGACGCCGTAGCCCGAGGTCACATAGACTTGGTTGTTCGCATAGATCGGCGTGGTGATGACCGCCGTCGCGCCTTTGCGCTCCGCGCGCCACAGCAGCTTGCCGCTCGCGGCGTCCACTCCAGCGACACTCTCGGCGGTGAGCTGGATGTATTGATGTACGCCATTGATGTCCGCGGGGACGAGCGAGGAATATTGCGCGCCATCCGTGAACTCTGTGCTCTGCCAGAGCAGCGAGCCGGTCTTTTTGTCGAGCGCCACGATTGCGCCTTTTTTTCCGCCGGGGGTGAAGAGGACAAGGTTGCCGTCCACGAGCGGGGACTCGGTGTAGTTCCAGCCGGAATATTTCCCCCCGAAGTCGGTTCCGAGATTTTTGCGCCAGCGCTCCTTGCCGGTCGCAGCTTCGAGGCAGACGAAGTCGCCGAATTGCCCGAGCGCATAGACGGAGTCGCCGTCCATGGTCGGCGTGCAGCGCGGGCCTTCGTAGTTGCCGCCCGGCTTGCCGACGATGGGTGAGACCCAGAGCGGCTTGCCGCTTTTCTCATCGAAGGCGCGCACGGTGCTGCCCTCGGGAGTGTCGCCCATCGTGAAGACGCGGCCATTCGCGACGGAGACGCTCGAGTAGCCGGAGCCGCAGCCCGTGGTCTTCCATGCGAGTGCGGGGCCGCCGGCAGGCCATTCGGTGAGGAGATTTTTCTCGGTGCTGATGTCGTCGCGCTTCGGGCCGCGCCATGTGGGCCAGTCCGCAGCGACGGCGGCGAATGTGACGGTGGTGAGGGCGGCGAGGGTGAGGATGGTGCGTTTCATGGGTATGGAAAAAAGTGGTGGGTTGCGGAGAAGGGGATCACTGCGTTTGGCGCGCGACCGTAGGGAAAAAATCAGCCCGCCCCTTGCCGTCGTCGGCTACTGACCTATGAAGAGCGGGCGCATGTGGCGCTCGTAAATGTTCTCGGTGACGTTCTTCGCGACGATAGCCTCGTTTGCCTTCAGCAAGTCCGTGTAGCGCGCGCCGGCCTTCGCCGCGAGCTTGAACGAGACGTGCAGGAGTTGGCGCATGTGGATGTTCAGCTCGGGATGGCCGGGGATGTGGCGGATGGCATTTGCGAGCTGCGTGCCGGTCCATGCATTCACGGTTTCGGCGCTCGGGAGCTTCGACTTATCAATGTCAATCACGCTCGCATACGGCGCGCACAGTTCGTCCACATGCGCGAGGGCGTAGGCGTAGATTTCCTTGCCGAGCGCGAGACCGTCGCCGCCTGCTTCCGCGAGGCCGATGAGTTCCTCGAGCCACGTCGTGCCCGCGGTCTTGATGTGCAGGCCTGCGCTGAATTTTGGGAGCGTGCGGCGGATGATCGGGTAGAGCGAAAATTTGTCACTGCCGCTGTGGACGCTGAGCTTGAGATTCGCAGGCAGTCCGTAGCGCGCGATGGCGAATGCGATCACGGCGAGATCGTCTTGGAATTCCTTCTCGAACTGCGCGAGGTCGCCGACGTAGTCCACGCCCTTGTTGAAGCGGCCGGTGAATTTCGGCGCGATGGTCTGTGCGCGGATTTTTTCATCGGCGATGGCGGTGAGAATGACGAGCAGTTCGGGCGGAGTCTGCGGCGCGTCGGTCTCGTCCATCGAGACTTCGGCGATGAAGTTCGCCTCGCCCTTTTTCGCAGCGATGTGGCGGTAGATTTTCCCCGCGTCCTGCACAGCGAGGAGATACTTCGAGACGATGCGCTCGATGTCCGCGCGCGTGGTCGTGAAGGGCGTCGCGATGCTCGGAATGGAAATGGTGCCGATAAGTTCCGGATGGCGAACCACGAATGCCGTCACGTCATCCGCAGACGCGGGTTTGCCGATCGAGTCGGCGACATCGAGTGTAAAAAAATCGGAGCAGGGGAGGAAGCGATCCGCGGTCTCCAGGCGGATGTGATCCGCGTCCACATGCCAGCCGTCCATCCAGCCGAGCGCGGCGACCGCGGCCTTTCCCGCATCGAACACGCTCTGCGGCTCGGAGCCGACGAACGTGTGCTCACGGTTCGACTTGTTCCAGACCGGCGCGATCTTCACGCCGTCCGCGGCGAGTTTTTGAAATGCGGCGAGCTGTGACTTTGCCTGATGCGCAAAACGATCGCCGACGCCGAAGGAAAATTTTTCGAGGATGAGCATGAGGGCGCGGAGGCTAGTGATCTGCGCGGAGCGGCTGCAAGCGCCGAGGCTCTGAGATCGTCGTTCCGGGCTTGAAGGGTGGTGCGAGATCGTGCGGAGTGCGGGGGACGGTCGGCGAAGCACTTCTTCAAATTGGGAAAGCCGAAAACCAAACACTCCCATGGCTCCAGCAAAAAAGTCCTCCCTCAAAAAAGCACCCGCCAAACGCGCGCTTGCACTCGCCGCAACACCGCTGCTTAAGAAAATCCGCGGTGCATCCCACGTCGGGTATGATCGCGTGGTGTTCGAATTCGACGGGCCGGTTCCGGCGGATTTCGATGTGTCCTTTGTCCCGGAAATCATCGGCGATCCGTCGGGGCTTCCTGTGCCGGTCATCGGCCAGGCGCTCCTCGGTGTCACGTTCTCGCTCGCAAACGGACACGACGAGAATGGCAACGTTTTCACCGACGCGATCACGACACTCGGGCTGAAAAATGTCATTCAAGTGGTCCGCTCGGGCGATTTCGAGGCGGTGCTGTCCTTCGGCATCGGGCTTGCGAAGCAGACGCAGTTCAGCGTGTTCACGCTCACGAATCCGAGCCGCGTGGTGATTGACATCAAGGCGACGTTCACGACCGTTCCGACGCAAATCTTCTTCGTGGACTCCCATGCCTTTGCCATCGGGCAGGGATCGTATGTGCGCGCCGTGCTGCGTCAGGTGATTCCGCCGAACGTCGGCGCGCGTTCGCTGAGTTGGCTCTTCGCCGGGCCGACGCCGGACGAGCGCGCGGGCGGGCTCATGTTTGTGAATTCCGATGCGACCGGATTCACGAATCTGACGATCAGCAACGGAATCGCGCGCGTGCGACTCGCCGGCGGC
>BJFP01000290.1 GCA_014189875.1 Verrucomicrobiota bacterium
TGGAGGATGTTCGAGACCCCAAAAGCGGAGATTGGGCTGGTGGAGGAGGGTGTCGGACTTGCGGCGGGTCGCGGAGATTTCGAAGTTTTGGCCTTCGAAGTCGATGGTGTGGTCGTTGTTCACGCGGCGGAGGGAACGAAGCGAGATAGCCAAAGGGCGGAGCAGTTGCCCGAAGGGCAGCGCCGGAGGACGCTGGCAATTCGCCGACGCGCGCGCGGCGGAAGCGCCGGTGGACGCGAGGCTTGCGCTGTGAGGTGGGCACGAGGTGGGCGTAGTGTGCCTTGACGTGGGCCTCAACCGATGAGCGGGCGCGGACCAGGCCACAGAGCCGATCGAGTTCGTCGGCGACCAACTGGTAGTTGGGCGGGTTCTGGAGCGGCAGGAACTCCTCCAGAAAGGTTTTGCTCTCCGGTGGCCGGTCGCCGCGCCGGTCGCCACCACTGGCCATCGGCTCGTAGCCGTCGCGCCGCCTCAGGAAAGCGCTCCGGAGCTGATAGAGCCGGGCACGGCTCACGCCCAGATGCCAGGCGGCGGTTGCGGCGTCGAGCGACCCCGAGTTGAAGTCACTCAGGACACCACGGACAAACTCGGCGGGCTGGCGGTGGACAAGCTGCTTTTTTTCATAGCGGGCACCATCGCCGCGCCCGCCGATCCGCGGCAACGCCCGATGAGGGCCCGCAGGGCTGCCTGGCCGCAGCCCTCAAAAATGCCCCTTCAGCCCCTTCAGATTCCAGTTTTGTTCCGTCTCCGTCTAGTGCTCTGTCCGTCGTGATTTGATGGTTTCTGAAAGTTCTCAGTTCTCAGTTCTCAGTTCTCAGTTCTCAGACAAGGCGCGCGATTTTTTCTGAGCACTGAGCACTGAGCACTGCGTCCAAATGCCATCAATCCACGACTGACAGACCACTAGTTTTGTTCCGGCCCCGACACCATTGCGCCTGAAAAGGCGTCTGGATTGGCGTGTTTTGTTTCTTGCATCAGCAGGTCCGTGGGATACTTCTGCAACTCATGTTCCGCATCACGTATTCCCGCACCCGGTCAGCGTTCACACTGCTGGAATCGGTCCTCATGCTCGTCACCCTCTCCATCTGGTGCGTTGCGACCTTTGCGGTCGTGAAAGCCAAAATAAGGAATTCTGCGCCGACTCCGGCGGCCGCGCGTCCCGAAGTGGTTCCGTCGAAATCTCCCACCCGGGAAAATCCTCCGACAGACACCTCGGGTAAGACACCGGACGACGGAATCCGGAAGGCAAAATCCGAAACGCAGAGCAACTGAGCCACGGCGATCGGCTTCAGCGATGCGAGATTCACGCCCCGATAGCAGTGCTGCGCCCGCGCAAGTGGATCCCGATGGGTTCCGGCTGAGACTCCGACGCATGGCCCGCAGGATCACCGGTGGATTGATTCTTGCCTATCTGATCTTCCTCGCCTGCGTGTGGGCGGGCACGCGCCTCGTGGGGGAGCGCAATCTGACGACCGCCTTTCTGCTCTACCTGCCGCCTGGAGTTTGGGTCCTGCCAGCCGTGTTTCTGGCTCCGCTGGGGCTGCGATTTCACCGGAAGGGATTTTGCGCGATGTGCGGCTTCTTTTGTCTGGCGATCTGGTTTTGGGCGGGCTACCGGCCGGGACTATTGCGAGCGGCGGGAACATCCTCGGATTCGCCCGATGTGCTGACGGTCCTCACCTACAATTTCGGCCAGAATTCAGGAACCAGCTTCCAGCCTTTCAAGAACGCGACACGCCCGGATTTGATCGTGATGCAGGAAGCTGCGGGAAGAGCTGACGGATACCTCCGCGCTCCGGGCTATTCCGAATTTGGCCACGGTCTCAGCATCGGCGAATTCACGCTGCTCAGCCGCTTTCCAATCAAGGAAAGCTCCCTCCTCCCCGCTTGCGACGCATCTCGCAATGCCCCGGCAGCCCGCTTCGTGATCGACTGGAACGGCCGGCAGATCTCCGTTTATGCGGTCCACTTGATGACGCCGCGCGGTGCCCTAGGTTCTTACATGAGGGGGGCATTTCTTTTGGGGATCATCGGACTGCCGGGCACGCCTTGGGCGGAGAAACGCAGGCACTACCAAAGTTTCTGGGACATGCAGTTTGCCGAAGCGGGGACGATCTTGCGCACCGTGGCAGGCGATACCAATCCCTGCCTGCTGGCGGGCGACTTCAATGCCCCAAGTCCGGGGCAGATCCACAGCACGATGACAAACCAGTTTGGGGATGCTCACGCCGCGGTGGGGCGCGGTTTTGGTTTCACCTTTCCGGGCAGGACCCGCAACCCGCTCAGTCTGGGAGGGCCGTGGCTGAGGATTGACTATGTGTTCTACGACCGGCAATGGAAAGCTGTCGAGTGCGTGACCGAAAAAAACAGGGAATCGCAGCACCGGGCAGTGATGGCGAAGCTGCGTTTCCTGCCCGGCATCCCCGCGCAACCGGCAGGCGGTTGAAAATGCGGAAGTCACCTCTGCGCCACCATCGCCACGGAAGCAAACAGGCGTGAGGTCAATGCCCGGCGGATGCGGAACGGCAGCAGCCCCGCAAGCAATTCCAACAAATCGTTGGCCATGTTCAGAACGCGGCTGGAAAGCGGCTTCCCGAATCGGAAAGCGCGGATCCGGGTGAACCCGTGCCGCGCCAGCAGGCGCCGCATTCCATTGCTGGTCCATTCCTGGAAGTGAAAGCAGACCAGTTCATCGCCAAAGTATCGCGACACATCATGCGGCCCGGAGTACCGATGCGGCGTGTCAAACACATAGACGCCGCCGGGCTTCAGCAATCGCCGAACCATCGTGAAGTGGCCGTCCACGTCGTCCGGATGCAGGTGTTCGAGGAACTGGTAGCTGAAGATGACATCGGCGGTGGCATCGGGAACGGGAAGTTCGTAGCCGTCATAGACGATCAGTTCCAAGTTGGGAGGCGATGCTTCACCCGGCGTGCGTTGATCGGAGATATCGGCTCCGATCGCACGGCGCACTTGGGGCGCGACGGCCGATGCGAGCCTGCAGTCGCCGGGCGCGAATTCCAGAAAGACCGTGTCCGCCTTCAGAAACGGGCGCAGGAGACGAAGTTGTGACAGCACTTTGCCTCGGACGTATTCCGGCGCGTCGCGCCGGCTCAGGCGGGGATGATCCGGAATGCGTGCGAAGAGTTCGCCGTAAAGCGTGGCGAAAAGCGCCGGGCGCTCCGCACGCGTCGAGTTTCGCAGGCGGGCTGCCAGTTCCCGCTCGACCTCGTAGTGCCGGCGGAAAGGATCGGGAGAGCGAGAAGATTCAGAAGCCATGGAGAGTGAATTCTTTTGCGTTCAGTCGGATTTTTGCAACGGCGTGCAGGATCAAAATACCTCTGGCATCCCGCGACCTCAGGGCACGTTTCGAGGAGCCGCAAGCTAAATTATTCAGCGAAGAACCTCCACGCCCATCCGCTTCCCCATCGCCACGGGAGACGCATTTCATCTGACGCTCGCACGGCCACGGCAACCGCTTCCAGCGCTCCGGCCCCGACAACGCGTGATGATTGATCTGCACGCGAGTCATCATGCCGGAACACCGGTTGGCATCTTCGATACGCTCTCGCACAAGGCAATGAATCTGGATGCAGCCGCCTGCCAGCCAAACTCACGGACCGTCCGTTCGCGCGCGTGCTGCGCCAGCCTGTGCGCCAGTCCGGGATTCTGCAGGAGTTCGGTGACGGAATCGGCAAACGCTCCGACCGTGTCGGCGATTTGCAGATCCTCTCCCGCCACGAGGGGGAGGCCCTCGGCGCCGATGGTCGTGGAAACCACGGCCACCCCCATGGCCATGCATTCGAAAATCTTGATCCGGGTTCCTCCGCCGGACAGCAACGGCACCACGATGAGGTTGCATCCGTGAACATGCGGTTGCACGTCATCTACCGTGCCGGTGACCTCGATCCCGGACTCCGCTGTCGCGAGTGCCCGAATCGAAGGCGGAGGATTCCGACCGATGATCTTGAACCTCGTCCCCGGCACCCGTTGCCGCACGAGGGGCAGAACCTCACGGACGAACCAGAGGACTCCCTCGATGTTCGGCATCCAGTCCATCGCGCCGAGGAATCCGACGGTGGGTGCCAGTTCCGGAGCGAGGGGTGGTGCCGGCTTGAAAGCTCCCGAATCAACGCCGGTCGGAACGTGTCCGAGGACGTTGGTGAGCCCATACTCCGAGCGGGCGAGTTCCGCGTCCTCGGGAGACACGGTCACGACTCCGTCAAATATGGAGGAAAGACGCGCTTCCCACTGCTGCATCCGGCGGTGCTGACGCCGGAAAAACCATCGCCCGACGGAGGAGGAGCGCCCTGCGGCGAGACGCTGCCAGATCAGTGCCTCAATGTTGTGCTGGAACAGCACCACCGGGCAGGCGAAATCCACATCCGCAAAATTCAAGGCAGGCGCGAGGAAGTCACAGACAACGAGATCGAAATCTTGTGTTTTCGAAAGCTCACGGAGTTTTTTCCGGAATGCAGATGCTGCATATCTTTGAAGTGCGTACGGACGCGTGGTGGCGATGAAGGTCCATGCAAGCTCGAACCAGAATCCGGGGCTTCCCTTGCGGGTGATTGGCGCACGAAACCAGATTTTTTCCGCGGCGTAAGGGTCCGATTCTTCGCGCTCGTCCAACGGTTCATCGCCCGGCAGGAGCGAGAGGTACACCACGTCGTGGAGCCTGCTGATTTCCGTGAGCATGGCGTGCGTGCGAAGCTTGCCGCCCGAGTCGAGGGGCAGAAGAGCGCCGATTTTTACCCACAAGATTCGCACGGGGTCAGAACAGGGTTGGGTGGTTTGCTTTCATCTCCAGCATCAAAACCATCGCTTCCTCACGGTCTCGGCTGCACGGCTTCCGGTTGAGACCCGGTCGTGCGCAGCTTCCAGAGCTTGAGCGGGTCACGGCGGACGCGCAGGTACGCCAGCGGTGCGCACGCGCAACTCCACTGCAACAATAAAAAGCCGGCCGGCACCGTGACCCAGCGCGAACGCCAGCCGGGGAACACGCAGCCGAGGATTCCCAGAAGGTAGCAGAGCGCCTGGAGCCCGAGCAGCGACCAGATGAAGGGTGACTTGGGTGCGACGAAGGACAGAATCGCGATGGTCCCGAGCAACCACGGCACGGTCAAGCGCGCATATTTGTGGGAGAGCAACTGCCACCAGAGCCGGTTGCGCCACGGCAGGAGCCAGCGCGGATGCTGCTCGAGCATCTGAAAATTGCCCACCAGCGTGCGCAGCTTGCGGCCCTTCTCCCTGGCCGGTTCGAGATTCTGGGGATCAAATGCCACCGCCCGCGGCTCATAGGCAATCCGCCGGCCTTGAAGGGCGATTTGCATGGGGATCACCACATCATCGAGGATCGTGCCCGGAGGGAGTTCCGCGAACAGTTCCCTGCGGATGGCGTAGATCGCCCCCGTGCAGCCGATCACCGAATCAAAACGCGCTTCCCATTCCCGCAGTTTCCGCTCGATGCGCCAATAAAGATCGACTCCCCGCCCGCTGCCCGAGCCCGATGCAGAGATTTCCAGCAGACCGCTCACCGCGCCCACTGCGGGATCCCGGAATGCTTCCGCCAGTTTTTTCAGAGCTCCGGGGTCAAAGGTCTGCCGCATGTCGGCAAAGACGATGATCGGGTGGCTGGCACTTTTCACCGCA
>BJFP01000291.1 GCA_014189875.1 Verrucomicrobiota bacterium
TTCACTCTCACGGGAGTCAGCCGAGATTCAACACGCTATGAAGGCGTATCTCTACTTGCCACCTGGTAGCCCATAACCCAATGAACGAAACGCCTAACCATGCGCTGCAGCGAACTGCTCCGCGCGTCACGCTGGCTGCTGCCGACCGTCCCGCCGCCTGCGCCCATCCTGCCCCCGGCCGCCTTCACCCGCAGCCAGCGCGCCGCCCTCCGCAGTCGCTGAGCTTGGGGTCGTTGATATGGCGTTGCTCGCGTCCCATGAAAACCACATCTTTCATTTTTCTGCTTCTCGCCGTAACGATCTCATACAGCGCCGACGCGCCCGAGACACCAAAGGAGCCGCCAACCATTCTTTTATTCTCCGATGCCGCCAAAGCCGCCAAAGGATTACTAATCAGGATCCTCGGCCCAGTCGAGTTGCCCGCCAACCACAAACCCAAATTTTCCTACCAAATCGTCAATCTCATGGAAGAGGAGGTGTTTGTCGAGGTACCCACCGACCAACAGCTTGGACATACCTACGAACTCGATGACGGCGAATCTCATTCTTTTAGTGGCGGAGGAGGCGCCGAGACCGTCTTTCCAGACAACGTAAATCTGCTTAAGCGCCTCCATGCCACAAGCTACCGAAATGGCAAACGTTCTACCTGTGGTTGCGCCATTGCAGACGTTGACGCAAGTATTGAACTTCCCGAGTTCGCTACCGCCAATGGCAAGACAACCGTTACGATTCACATTAAGGGTTTTTACCGCTCCAACGGTAAACCCTTCAGCGAATACATTGTTCTACCGCTCCCCCTCAAAGACAAATGACCGGAACGCCTAAACGCTGCAGCGAACGTCTCCGGCTATCACGCTGGCTGCTCCGCCGCCTTCGCCAGCGCAGCCATCGCGCCAGCCTCCGCCGTCGCTGAGCTTGGGGTCGTTGCTCGCGCACTCCCATGAAGATACTCGCATTGTTACTTCTTTGCTCGGTGACCGCTTGCAGTCCCAAGCGTCCCGCGGAGTCATCCCGCGAGATTAGAGGCACTCAGGCGGAGCGCGTCGCTGCCGTGTCTCCGCTCATTGGCAAGCACGCCCCGCTGCCAAGTCCAATTCTCGACGCCCATTTCGTCGAAGAGCAGACAGGAGACGGCCAGCTTGGCCCATCGGACTTCGCCGCGTTCTACACGCTGACTGTTGCACCGGCTGACCTAGCCGCATGGCGTTCCGCCCTGCCAACGATTGAGGCACAGAACACACCGCCTAAGTATATCACACCGAAGCAGCCGCGCTCGTGGTGGCTCACCCATGACGACTTTCTTGGCCTTACGTTCTACAGCCCAAAGTCTCTTACCGGACGCAGCAACGGATGGGTCGGCATCGCTCCCGACGGAAGGATTTTTATGTATGCGTTCACCATGTAACCAAATGACCGCAACGCCTAACCCCTATGTAAGGGGTCAAGATGGAAGTTGGGTGAATTGAGTTGGATTCTTTTGTTTTTGGTGGGTGCTTGGGTTTTGGCCGGGCGGCGCATTGCCGGGGGCGGCCGGTGGGTTGGGTTTGGGGTTGAGTAATCTTGGGAACGTTTCCGCTTCGAGGGATGTGGCTGATGGCTTCAGCTTCCATAATGACTCGCTCGCTCCCGCTCGTCTCGCCCCTACGGGGCAGCCTTCGGCTGTCTCCCCCGAGGCGCCCAGCGCCTCCGGTGGTCCTATCCGTGCCCGGCCTCCCTTTGCAGGGCGGACGGCCATGACAGGCGAGGACGCCCGTCTTCCGGCCTCCGCGACTTTTCACACAGTCTGGGCAGGATGAGGGCACTTTTGGATGACGAACGCCTTCGCTATTCGTCATGTCACTCGGCCGGCGTCGGGAGGCCGGTGGGGCGCGCGGGGCCGGAGTTGAGTTCCTTCTGCACGAGGCTGGCGAGGTCGGCGAACATCTGGATCATCGGTTCGGCGAATTGCCGCGGGCGCGTGTCCACCATGCAGAGTGTGCCGAGGCAACTGCCGTTCTCGGCGAAGAGCGGGAAGCCGGCGTAGAAGCGGATGCCGGGTTCGCCGGTGACGAACGGGTTGTGGGCGAAGCGGTCGTCCAGGAGCGTGTCGGGGATGATGAGCGGCTCGCGGAGGAAGATGACGTGGGCGCAGAATGCGGCGTCGCGCGAAGTCTCAGAGGTCGCGATGCCGCGGCAGGATTTGAACCACTGGCGGTTTTCATCCACGAGGGAGATGTAGGCGATGGGCACATCCGCGAGGGCAGCGGCGAGGCGCGTGATGCGGTCGAACCGTTCCTCGGTCGGCGTGTCGAGAAGGCCGAGCGCATGGAGCGTGGCGAGGCGCGTGGTCTCGTCCGCCGGAGTCGCGGCGCGCGCCCAGCGGCAGGCGGTGCGCAGGATCCACGACTGGATGTATGCACGCGCGTACTGCGTGGTGAAGGGGCGGATGAGCCAGCCGGTGACTCCGGCGGCCCTGCCCTCGTCGGCGCGCTCGCGTCCGCTGACGATGATGACAGGCGTGCCGTTCAGCGCCGCATCGCCTTCGGTACGCAGGGTTTTGCAAAGGCCCAGTCCGTCCGTGCCCGAGAACGGATCCTCGATGAGCACGAGCGCGGGCGGCGTGGAGCGCGAGAGCTTCAGCAGCGAATCGGCATCCGACGCATGGCTCATGCGGACGCCTTCCGCGCGCGTGGCCTCGGCGAGCGCGACGGCGAGCATTGTTTCGGAGATGCCCATGACGACGGTGGATTCCTTCATCGCAGGCGCAGTGGCGGAAGTGGCGGCACCGGCATCCGGCAGCGGCGCACCGGCGGAGGCGTGAAGCTCCACGATCTGCTGGTCGGCTGCGGCGAATACATGCATGTCCGATTTTCTCGCAAGCAGATCGGCACGGACGGATTCGACGATGCGGTCGAGCTGGTCGTCGGTCCGCAACGGATCGTGATGGGTAAAGGCGACCCGCTTCACGCCCGCGGCACGGCAGATCGCGGAGACGTAGCCGAGCGGACTGTGGCCCCAGCCTTTTTTCGCGGAGTACTCGGCGTCGGTGTACTGCGCGTCGTGGATGACGAGGTCGGCGTTCTTCAGGAACCCCGCGTGCTCGCGGTCGCGTTCGCTCAGCGCATCCTGCGCTGCGGGATCATACGAGAAGGGCTCATGGTCGCACGCATGGACGACGGAAGTCCCCGCCATGTCGAAGCGGTAACCAAGCGTGACCAGCGGGTGGTTCAGGTAGCGCGCGGTGATGCGGATGTCGTCAATTTCCAGCGTGCCCTCGACGAGATCGTGGAAGCGGATGGTTGCGCCCATTTCATCGAGCGCGAGCGGGAAATAGGAATACTGCATCTGCGCGGCGAGCGTCTCGCGGATCGACTGCCCGAGTGCCGCGGGGCCGTAGATGTCCCACTGGCCGCCGGAGACGAAGAGCGGCGCGAAAAATGGAAAGCCCTGAATGTGATCCCAATGCGTGTGGCTGATGAGGATGCTGCCGCGCATCGGCCCCTTTGCCTGCGCGAGCAACGCCTGGCCGAGGTCGTGAGCGCCGGTGCCGCAGTCCACGATCACGAGCGCGCCGCCCGGCGAGGTGATCTGGACGCAGGTGGTGTTGCCGCCGTAGCGGACCGTTGCGCGCCCCGGCTTGGCGAGCGATCCGCGGGTTCCCCAAAATTGTACGCGTGCGGCGGATTTCATGCAGGGCTGTTCCGGCGGACGTTACGCGCTGACGGGGCGGCGAGGCAATGCAGTTCAGCCGATGTTCTGCCTCCACTGTACCCGACCCGTTCCATCCGCGCCTGCTCCCTTCGCCGCTTCGCGCGTTCTCGCTCAGATCAGCGGCGCTTTTCCGAAGCTCAGCCCCGCATCGTGCACGATCGCGGCGCATCGCGCTTGGTCGGGCGAACAGCGGTCGGTGCTGTAGATCGGGAAGAGCTTCTTGAATTCCTCCGGCGTGCCGTCGTGGATCGTCACGGTGTTTGCGCCGGCCATGAGGCCCGCGAGCTGGCCGCCCTTTTTTCCCCGCTCGAGGCAGCTCGTGGTGGGCATGAGGCGCGTGAGATACAGGATGCGCATGAGGGCCATCTGGTTTAGCGCGATGTCCACGTCGCCCATCGGCTCGTCGCGGTAGCCGCACATTTCGCCGGGGATGAAGACGGTGCAGCTCATCATCGTGAGATCGAGTTTTCCGAGGAGGAGCAGGTCGTCAATCACGTCGTCGAGCGACTGTCCGGGCATGCCGGTGATGTTGCCGGTGCCGGTCTTGAAGCCGATCGCGATGAGATCGCGCAGGCACGCGAGGCGCTGATCGAGCGAATCGCCCGGCTTCCACATCGAGTAGAGCGACGGGCTGGAGGTTTCAAATTTCAGGTTGTAGCGCTCCGCACCGGCCTCGCGGAGCCGGACGTATTGCCGGTGGCTGAGGTTGCCGAGCGAGAGGATGAGTTCGAGATCGGGGAAGCGGCGTTTGATCTCCGCGACGCACTTCGCGACGTGGCCGACAAAATTGTCCGAGTCGTTCTCGCCGGATTGCAACACGAGCACGCGGCGTCCGAGCGCATGGAGGAATTCTACGCGTTCCATCAGTTGCCCTTGCTTGATCACGTAGCGCTTGAGCTTCGACTCCTTCGCCATGCTGCAATAGTTGCAGCTCTGCTGGCAGACATTCGAGAGCTCGATGACGCTGCGCGTCTCCACCTCGCGCACCGGCCATGTGGCGTCGCGGGCTCTGCGCGCGAGGGAAAAAAGCTCCTCCTGCTCCGACCCGCGCGCGAGCAGCGCAGCGCGCAACGCCACACGGGACCGTTCGCCCGAAGCGAGTGCTGCCACCGGAGACTTCGGAAATTGGGAGGTGATCAACGCGGGCACTCCGCAGTCATGGCAGAGGAGCACCGCCCGGGCAAGCACGCCGGGTGTCCTCATTTGGAAGTTTGGCGTTGGACGATTAGCCCGCCACAGGCGCCGTCGGAATTTTGGACGGGATTCAAAATCCGACACGCCGCTGCGCGGGGCCAGACGTTCAACGTCTAACATTTGACGTCAAACTTCCAAGGCCGGAACCGCACCCGCGCTCAATTGATCTGCTCGCCGAAGACGTACCGTGTGAGGTGCTCGATGGTCGCCGTCTGCGCGGAGATGATCCACTTCACGAGATCGCCGATGGAAAGGATGCCGATGAGTTCGCCATCCTCGACGACGGGCAGGTGGCGCACGCGCTCCTCGGTCATGATTTCCATGCACTCGTTCACCGTGGTGTCGCGGCCGACGGTGATGGGATCGTGCGTCATGATTTCGCCGACCTGCGTGTCGCGTGAAGTGCGGCCCATGAGCACGACCTTGCGGGTGTAATCCCGCTCGGTGAACATGCCCGCGAGCTGTCCGCCGCGCATCACGGGCAGCGCGCCGATGTTCCGCCCGGCCATCAGGCTGATTGCTTCGAGCACCGTGGCGGTGATGGGGATGGAGTGGATGGCAGGAGCCTTGTCGCGCAGGAGCCCGCCGATGGAGTCTGAGTTTTGCATGGGAGGAGGAGTTCGCCGGATGCTGGAACTCGCCGGGGCGGGATCAAGGGCAAAGATCGCGGAAATCTTTCGCTTTTGGCGTTCGGTATTTTGCACCGCCGGGCGGTCTGCATGCTTCGGATATTGCGCGCAACAGCGAGGCGCCT
>BJFP01000292.1 GCA_014189875.1 Verrucomicrobiota bacterium
GCACGGGGCACCGTGGAGGAGAAAATCCTGACTCTCCAGGCCAGAAAGCGCGCCGTCATCGCCGCGACCTTGGAAAGCGAGCAACCGCTCATGGAAGGTCTGAATTTGGAAGAAATCGAAAGCCTGCTCGCGTAGCGTTTAGATCTGGCTCACGAAGGATTGCAGGCGCCAAGAACCACGCAAAGGCCTGCGATGCCGGGTATTTTCGCACGCGCCATCAGGGCGATCTCGCGGAAATTCGGTGAACAACTCAGCGGTTTGGCGAGGCCGCAGAATCTCAATCGCAGTTCTTCGGAAGTTATTCACAGCCAAGGAAAGAGCCTCACGATAGGTGCATATATAAAACATCCCACAATGTGTGTCATGTGAAATGGTTCGCGGGGAACTGAGCGTTCATGACACCGGCACGCTGTCACGGCACGGCATCGCCCTCAAGTGGGAACCTCACCGATTCACTCCGTCGCGACGACTGTGCGAACCGACGATCACTTCTCCACCGTCAGCGCAGCCTCGATGCTGGCCGCGACCTGCTTTGCCAGAAATGCGGAGCCTTCCGCCTTGAAATGCATGTCCTTCGCACTCTGAAGTCCAGCGATGCGCGGGATGATTGCGGCGTTGAGATCGTCAATGGCCACGCCGTTTTCCTTCATCACCTTTTCCGCGATGGCGTTGTATTCCGGCACCTTGCCGAACGTGCGCGGTGGATTGAGTTCGCCATCGGGGATCGGCGTGGTGGTCGCCCAGTTCAGTCTCGCGCCGGTGGTCTTCATCCGCGTCACGAGGGCGCGGAGATTTTTCCCGTAGTCCTCGGCCTCCACCTGCCGTTTGCCGTCGGGCATGAATTTCAAATCGTGGATGCCCCAGTTGAAATGGATCACGTCCCACTTTTCGGTGCCGAGCCACCTCTCAATGCTGACGGTGACGTTCTTCGTCAGGCCGCCGTTCGTCGGGATACGATGGGGGTTGGCCTTGTCCTTATGCTGTCGAATTTGGAAGTGCGTCCTGCTCCCGTGATGCCGCTGCGCGGGGCCAAACTTCTACGGTCCAACGTTCAACGTTTAACATCCAACGAAGAAGCAGCCGACCGTCTGTATTGCGAGTGGCCCTGCTCCCGCTGCGCGAGAGCGCGACCTTGCTGCGCATCGAAGCCGACGCCTGCCCCGGCAAAGGCTTATGGGACTCTTGGGGCGCACGCCCCGTCGCCGATTTCTGACGCGAAACCGATGCGAAACCGATGCGAAGCAGGCGGCGGGAAAGCAGCGAGGAGGTGTCATTGCAAATAAGCTTCGCCGAAAAAAAGCCGCAGCCTTGACCCTCGCCTCGCGGTTGTTACGTTCGCGCCCCTTTCTCACTCCACACATCCCATGAGCGACACCACTGCCGCCGCTGCCCCGAGCGGTCCCCGCGTTTCCAAAATTTCAGAGAGCGTCATCCGCATTGCGGGCGATTCGCAGGACGGCATCCAGGCCATCGGCGGCTTCCTCGCGCGGCTCGCGGGGCGCAGCGAGCAGGATGTGATGACGTTCATGACGATCCCGTCCACCATCTCGGGCGGGGCTTCGATTTTCCAGGTGCGCATCGGCTCCGGCGAAGTGCTGAGCGCGGGCGATGAGGCGGATGTGCTGCTGTGCTTTTACGACCACAGCTACACGAACCACATCAGTTCGCTGAAGCGCGGCGGCATCGTGCTTTATGATTCGGATCATGTGAAGCCGAACGAGGAATTCCTCGGGACTTATCGCCATGTGGGCGTCGCCATTTCGAGCCTCACCGTCGAGGCCATCGGCGGGACGGGGCGCGACAAGGGGAAAAATATCTACGCACTCGGGCTCATCGCGCGGATGTTTGATCTGAATGTGCCGAAGCTCACGAAGCTGATCGAGGAGCGCTTCGGCGGAAAGGATCCGTCGGTCGTGCAGAACGCGCTGAATTGTTTCAACGGCGGCTACGGGCACCAGATCCAGGGGCTCATGGAGTCGTTCCATTTCGAGCATGCCGAGCACACTGGCGCGCCGCAGGTGGTGATGAGCGGCAACGAGGCGCTCGCGTTCGGCATCATCGCGGCGGGCGTGCGCTTCGGCGCAGGCTACCCGATCACGCCGTGGAGCGAGGTGATGGAACTGCTGCGCCGCGAGTTGCCGAAGTACGGCGGCTCGTTCATCCAGACCGAGGATGAAATCGCAGCGATCTCGATGGCGCTCGGCGGCAGCTACGGCGGCCGCGTCGCGGTGACGGGATCGAGCGGGCCGGGAATTTCGCTGAAGACCGAGGCGCTCGGCTGGGCCTCGATGGCGGAGATGCCGGTGGTGATCATCGATGTGCAGCGCGGCGGGCCGAGCACGGGCATGCCGACGAACCAGGAGCAGAGCGACCTGAACATCGCGGTCTTCGGCGGTCACGGCGACAGCCCGCGCGTGGTGCTCGCGCCGTCGAGCGTCGAGGACTGTTTCTACACGGCAATCGAGGCGGTGAATATCGCGCGGAAATTCAGCACGCCGGTGATCATCCTGAGCGACCAGGCGATTGCGACGCGCATCGAGGCATTCCCCTGCCCCGACTTGCAGAACCTCTGCCAAGACATCTCGCCGGACTTCACGCCCGTCGCGGATCACAAGCCTTACGACCTCTCCGCGCCGGACGGCATCACGCGCCACGTCGCGCCCGGCACGCGCATCGCGAGCGGGAAATATCCCGTCGCCACCGGCCTCGAGCACGACGAACTCGGACATCCGACCGGCTCCGGAAAAATGCACACGCAGATGAATGCGAAGCGCCGCAACAAGCTGCGCAAACTCGCGACGGAAATCCCCGTGCCGAAAATTTATGGTGCCACCGAAGGTCATGTGCTGCTCGTCGGCTGGGGCTCCAGCAAGGGCCCGATCGAGGAAGCCGTGAAGCTCGGGCGCTCGCAGGGCGAGGCCGTCTCCGGCCTGCACATCAAGTACATCAATCCCCTTCCCAACGATCTCGAAAAACTCTTCAGCGGCTTCACGCACGTCGTCGTCTGCGAGATCAACGACGAGGGGCTCTACGGCCACGGGCAGCTCTGCTCGCTGCTCCGTTCGCGCTACTGCGACCCGCGCATCCGGAGCGTGACGAAGACCGACGGCCTCCCGTGGAAGGTGAAGGAAATCCTCACCCGCGCGCTCACGCTCACGAAGTAAACGAATGGCGAATGGAACTCCAAGAACGGCTGAAGATCTTCTTCGAGCGTCTGCGCACGGCTCCGCCCTGCGCGAACGCGGAGGAAGCACTGGCCCTCGTGTGCCGGCTCATCGAGGAGGTCGAGGAGGAGTTCTGTGCAGTTCCGCGGGAGGCATCGCCACCAAAAAGGCGAATCGGCAGAATGTATCCGCCGCAGGCCGACTCCATCACTTTTGCCGAAGGGGGAACGATCCAGGCCATCACTTCCGGCCATCTGATTTATTGCTGCGCCGACGGCAGGATTCTCATCGAACACATTCGCAGCGGACGGGTTGAACTTTTGAAACTCGCAGCGAAACTATAGCCATGCCGCCCGAAATTCTCCGATTGCTCAGTGCGCTGCACTCGCTCGAACCCCGCGTGTTTCTGAGGCTCCAGACGTTCAATCTCGGGGGGATCAGCATTCATGTCACGGCGGGACATCGCTCATTTGATTTTTTTGCAGGGCCGCTCTCGGGAATCGGCGTTTCCGAGAATCACGACGACACGGCGCCATTCACAGCTCCCGATCGCTATTTCGATGATCTCGCCGATGCGACCGCCCACCTTCTTTCCCTCGTCCGCGAATCCGTGAACACGCCGCAATCGCACGCAGCCTGATCTTATTTTCCAATCCATGAGCACCATCGCCATCCCCAACGAAGCCCTCCCCCGCACCGGCATCGCCGCCACACTGCCCGCTCCCGCGCCGCTCGCCGACGCCGACCGCAAGCCACTCACGAAAAAGGAGACCGCCGCCGACCATCCGACGTGGTGCCCCGGCTGCGGCGACTTCAGCGTGCTCGCGCTATACTACAAGCTCATCGAGAAGCGCAAAATGCTGCACGAAAAAATCACGACCGTCGCCGGCATCGGCTGCTCGTCGCGCTTTCCGTATTTCGTGCAGGCGCACGGCGCGCACTTCATCCACGGTCGCGCGCTGGCGTTTGCGAGCGGCGTGTCGCTCTCGCGGCCGGATCTGCACGTGTTCGTCTTCGGCGGCGACGGCGATGCGTTTTCCATCGGCGGAAATCATTTCACGCACACCGCGCGCAAGAACATCAAGATGACCTACGTGGTCATGGACAACTTCGTGTACGGCCTCACGAAAAAGCAGACCTCGCCCACTTCGCCCATCGGCTTCAAGTCGAAGACCGACATCGGCGGCAGCACCGACCGCCCGGTGAACCCGATGAAGCAGGCCATCAGCGCCGGCGCGACTTTTGTCGGCCGCAGCACGGCGACGAACGTGAACCACCTGCTGAAGCTCATGGAAGCCGCGATGGATCACGACGGCTTCTCGTTCATCGAATGCCTCAGCGAGTGCATCGAATTTTTCCCCGGCGCGTTCGATGCGGCGATCCCACGCAAGGGCGGCACATTCCCCGAGATCCCCGCAGAGCACGACGTGACGGACGAATACGCCGCCTACAAACTCTGCGACGCGCCGTGGCCCGGCATGTTCGGAACCTTCTACAAGGCGAACCGCCCGACGAAAAATGCGAACGAGGCGAAGCTCATCACCGACGCGCGGGCGAAGCTCGCGGACGTGCCGGACTGGCAGATTCTCCAGCGGAATTTCGAACGGATGAAGTGAACGCGCGTTATTTTTCTCTTAATCCTATTCTCAATCTTAATCGTAATCCCGGTCTCGCTCCACTCTCGCTCCATCGAGGCAGAGCAAGATTAGGATCAAGAAATAGATTAAGAGGAACCCGGAACTTTCTTGCGCTCTCATCTGAATAATCCGCTCACCCTTCCGACCAAAAACCCAGAACATCTCCCCATGAAAATCCTCCTCCCTGTCGCCCTCGCCGTCTGCACCATCTTCACCGGTTGCCTGCCGCCGCCGGGACGCAGCGTAGTCGTCGCCCGCGGCTATCATCGCGATCCCTATCATCCCCATGTGTATCCGGGCGCTCGCACTGTGGTGGTCCGTGAGCCGTATCGGAGACCCGAGGGGATCGTTGTCGTGAACCGCACGGCACCAGCTCCGCGCTACGAAGTCGCGGGCCGTCCGCCCTTCCCCGGCGCGCGCTGGGTCGCCGGGAGGTGGTCCTGGGAGCACGGCACAAGGGTGTGGCACCGCGGCCACTGGGTCCATCGCTACTAGCCCGGGGGCTCCCGGAAAAACGCGCCCATTCCGTGGCGAAATGGCACGGCGTCTGCGATTAGCGGGCTTGAGCCGGTGGTGTTCCGCTGACATGAACGCGGAGCTGAACGGCACAGCCCAATACCATTTACCAGTCATTCTCCCGTCCCTCGGAAACAGTTCGCAGCGAATGCCCTGATCGGCATCGCCGCACTCCTCGTCCACTGCGCCACGATCCGTGCCGCTGGAGATCAGAAAGCAACCGCCCCGATCTCGAAGACCGCGGCCGCGCGGGCGGCGAAAAATGCGAAGACGCA
>BJFP01000293.1 GCA_014189875.1 Verrucomicrobiota bacterium
CCGGCGTGTGCGTCAGTGGCAAGAGATTTCATTCCGAGCTTACCCCAGCGCAAAACGCCCAAAATGTCTAGCCCTGATTTCAAACCCTCGCCTTCAACCCATTACATCACCATAGCCGACCGCCCTGGGCGCGAGGCTCCGGCAGCGGGATTTACTCTTGACCGCTTCCGATCCGCCTCCATCATGCGCCCTCTTTTTTGCCGGAAACGGCCTTTATCAACCGCATGCCCGACAATCTGGGAACTATCATTTGGACGCTCTGCTACACGGCCGTACTGCTGGGAATTTCCCTATACGGCCTGCATCGCTATCACATCGTTTACCTCTTCCTGAAGAACAGAGGCAACGTCCCGCAGCCGCTCGCCAAACTGGAAAAGCTTCCGCGCGTCACGGTCCAGTTGCCCATCTTTAACGAGCTCTACGTCGTCGAGCGCCTGCTCGAATCCGTCTCGAAGCTCGACTACCCGCAGGACCTGCTCGACGTCCAGGTCCTCGACGACTCCACCGACGAGACGCGCGAACTCGCAACCAAGCTCGTTGACGCCCTCCATGCAAAGGGCTTCGACATCACGCACATCCACCGCACGGATCGCACGGGCTTCAAGGCCGGCGCCTTGGAAAACGGGCTGCAGACGGCAAAGGGCGAATTCATCCTCATCCTCGACGCCGACTTCGTCCCCACGGCGGACGTGCTGAAGCGCACCGTGGACTATTTTTCCGACCCGAAAGTCGGCATGATCCAGACCCGATGGGGCCACCTGAACCGCACCTACTCGATGCTCACGCGCGTGCAGGCGATGTTCCTCGACGGCCACCTGCTCCTCGAACAGACCGGCCGCAACCGCTCGGGCCGGTTCATCAATTTCAACGGCACCGCCGGCATCTGGCGCAAGTCGTGCATCATCGAGGCCGGCGGCTGGCAGCACGACACGCTCACCGAGGATCTGGACCTCAGCTACCGCGCGCAGATCAAGGGTTGGAATTTCGTCTTTCTGCCCGACCTCGTCACGCCCGCCGAACTGCCCGTGGACATGAACGGCTTCAAGAGCCAGCAGCACCGCTGGACAAAAGGCAGCATCCAGACGTGCCGGAAGCTCCTCCCCGCCGTGTGGCGCGCGGAACTCCCGCTCAAGGTGAAACTGGAAGCCACGATGCACCTCACGTCGAACTACGCCTTCCTGCTCCTCGCCGCCATCTGCATCCTCATGCAGCCGAGCATCGCCGCCTCCACGAACGGAAGCTGGGGCATCTGGCGCACCATCCTGCTCGACATCCCGATCTTCATCACCGGCTCGCTGCCTGCGATCGTCTTCTATGTCGTCTCGCAGCGCGAACTCTACCCGCGATCCTGGTGGCGTGAAGTCCTCTACCTTCCTGCCCTGCTCGCCCTCACGATCGGCCTCGCCGTGAACAACGCGTGGGCCGTCATCCAAGGAATGTTCGGCGTCACCGGCGAATTCACGCGCACGCCGAAATACGGCATCCAGACCAAGACGCAGTCCTGGAAAAAGACGAAATATTCCGTCGCAAAAAATCTCCTCCCCTTCATCGAGATCGCCTTCGCAGCCTACTTTATCTACTTCTTCGTCCACGAAGTCGCCGCGCACAACTGGCTCGCCATTCCGTTCCTTGGCCTCTTCGCCAGCGGCTTCACCTACGTCGCCATGTGCTCGCTCGCTCAGTGGTTCCCGCAGCTCCGCAATCCGTGGCGCGACAACGAAGAAGTCTTGGAGGCGTAAAAACCCAATGACCCGACAGCCCGACGAAGCCAACCGGAGGCAGGCAGCGTGAGGCTTCGCATCCTCCTCGCCATCCTCGTCTCGCTCCAGGCGTTCATCGTCCTTCAGGCCGCGTCCTCGGCCGGCGACACCGCCCTCATCGTCAGCGTCCCCGAGCAGAAGCTCTACGTCTTCGACGGAAACGGCCACAAAATCGCGAGCTACAAAGTCTCCACGTCAAAATTCGGCCTCGGCGACACCCGCAGCAGCTACGCCACGCCCGTCGGCCATCTCGCGGTGGATTCAAAAATCGGCGGCGGCGCGGAACCCGGCACCGTCTTCCACCACTGCCGCCGCACCGGAGAAATCTGCCCGCCGAACGCCCCCGGCCGCGACCCCATCGTCACCCGCATCCTCCGCCTGCGCGGACTCGATCAGCAGAACTCACACGCGCTTTCCCGCGGCATCTTCATCCACGGCACGCCCGACGAACGCAACATCGGACGCCCCGCCAGCTACGGCTGCATCCGCATGAAATCCCGCGACGTCGTCGAGCTCTTCGACCACGTCCGCACCGGCACGCGAGTCGAGATCACCACAGACCGCGTCGGCGGTCTCTTCGGCTCACTCCCGCGCGTCGCCGCGGGACGCGGGTAAAATGTAACGCCGACAATCCTGTCGGCTTGGCAAGATGGGCGCAATCGGCGGGCTGGCGCGGAGCAAAAAGCCGCCCGTTCCCCCACAACACCCTCGGAAACAGAAGAAACGGACCGACAGATCGCCGGCCCCACACCGCGCTCCGCCGGAACGATGCAGTTGAAAATGACGCGGGATGCTTCAAACGCAGAGGCGCAGAGGAAAATGGGGAGTGACGCAGAGGGAAAACAGGACGGGGCCGATCGATGAGTACCCTCTCATGGCCTCCCTCTGCGCCTCTGCGTTTGAAAAAACCACACGAACTGAATCGTTCCGGCTCAGTCCTCGATCACCTCGAAGTGGCTGAACAGCTTGAAGCTCTCGTAGCGCGCGGCGATGTCCGCATCCGTCAGCGAGCGCATCCGCTCCAGGCTGAACTGCTCCACGTTGTAGCTCGCGAGCACGCTGCCGAAGACCACCGCCTTGCGCAGCGCGGCGAAAGTCACATCCCCCTTCGTGTTCGCAGCGAGATGGCCCGCGAGACCGCCGGCAAAAGTATCACCCGCACCGGTCGGGTCATGCACATCCTCGAGCGGATACGCGCTGCACGAGAAGAAATCGCCATTCTCGCCGAACAGCAGGCAGCCGTGCTCGCCCTTTTTCAGCGCGACAAATTTCGGCCCCATCGCCTGAATCTTCATGCCGGCCTTGATCAGCGAAGTCTCCTGCGTGAGCTGCCGCGCCTCGCTGTCATTCAGGATGAGCATGTCCACGCGCTTCAGCAGCCGCTTCAGCTCGTCGAGCGCGATGTTGATCCACAGGTCCATCGTGTCCGCGATCACAAATTTCGGACGCTCCATCTGATCGAGCACATGGTTCTGCAAATTCGGCCCGATGTTCGCCAGCAACGCGAGCGACGGCTTTTTATAGGACGCCGGCAGCACGGGATTGAAATGCTCGAACACATTCAGCGCCACGCTGCGCGTCTCGCGCACGTTCATGTCGAGCATGTATTCGCCCGACCAGCGGAATGTCTTGCCCGCCACGATCTGAAGGCCCGTGAGGTCAATTTTCCGCGACTTGAAAAACTCCACATGCTCCTCCGGGAAGTCGTCGCCCACGACGCCCACCATGTTCACCGGCGAAAAAAACGACGCGCCCACCGCCGCATAGCTCGCCGAGCCGCCGAGCAGATCGGCATGCTCCTCGAAGGGAGTCTTCACAGTATCGAGCGCGACGGAACCAACAACGAAAACGGACATGGGATGCGGGAGTTTTGGGTTTTGAATTCTGAATTGCGGATTCCGCACTGTGCGGAGGACGAGTCCTTCATTCACGAAGGGCGGACGAATTACACAGTCAGCGGCACCGCGTCCAGCCGCACATTCCATTGAATCCCACGAAATGGGTCTACCATTCGTCTCCCCCCGTCCGGACGGAAAGAAACGCACCAGGTCCACCTCGGCTGATCACCGCAAGTCGAGCACTGGCCGCCGCCTACTCGTCCAGTCGCGCCTTCGCCTCGCGGCAGTACGCGGCCACATCGCGCGCCTGCAGGATGCCGCTCACGATCACCACGCGTTGCGCGCCAGCGGCGATCACCTCGGCGAGATTTTCCAGCTTGATTCCGCCGATGCAAAAAATCGGCACGCTCACCAGCTCATGCACACGCGCGATGTCGCCCATTCCGATAGCCGCACGCCCCGCCTTCGTCGGCGTCGGAAACAGCGGCCCGAAGCCGATGTAGTCCGCACCTTCCGCCGCAGCGGCGATCGCCTGCTCCACCGAGTGAGTGCTCTTGCCGATGATCGGCAGCGGCACTTCGCCAGCGAGTGCGCGGCCCGCGCGCCAGCGCGCATTGTCCACGGAAAAATCATCCTGCCCCACATGCGCGCCATCCGCGCCGACACTCGGCGCCAACTCGGGAAAATCATTGATGATGAACGGCACGCCCGCATCGCGCAAAATCGGCGCGACACGGTTCGCCATCTCCTCGATCGCACACTCGTCGCGGCCCTTCGCGCGGAGCTGCACGATGTCCACGCCGCCCTCGCAGAGTTGCGCCGCCATGCGCTCCAGCGAATCCTCAGCAATGTAGCCGAGATCGAGAATCCCATAGAGCCGCGCTTTCGCGAGCCGTTTGCTTCCCGCCTTAGCGTCGCTCATTTGCCGAGCTGCACCACGCGGCCGTTCACGATCACGTATCCGCCGTTGGGAAATTTCATATCCTGTCCCGCGCGAAAATAATCGCGCAGCACCTGCAAGCCCTCCGTCCCCATCTGGCGGAGCTGCTTCACCAGCGAATCAATCGCCGCCTGCCTGCGCTGCGGATCCATGCTCGTCAGCTTCCCGATCGTCTCGTGGAAAGTCTGCGCCGCACCCTTCGCGCCGGGAGCGCCCTCGTTCACCGGCGCAACCACGCCACTGTCGCGCGCCGAAACCGTGACCCGGCGATTCGAATGATCGCCCGATGCGACAGACGATGATGCGTGCGACGATGTCGCATCGGACGCAGTCACGGCTGCGGGTTTCGCAGTGCTGTCCGACGGCGCGGACGGCTGCCAGAAAGCAAACCCGGCAACCACGAAGCCGCCGGGGAAACCGAGGAGGGAGAACAGAATTTCGCGGCGCATGATTTCCCCCGTACTCCGGAACCTGCGCACCGGCAAGCAGCAGAAAATGCGGTCGCGCTCGGAATCACCCCAGTTTCTTAGAGACATTCCTTCTCCGCGTGCCATCGTGCAGGGCTTGTGAATCCCACCGAAAACATCCCTCCGGGCACCACGCTCCCCACCCCGGCTCCGTCCGCGGCCAATCCGGATTCAGGGATCTCCCGCGCACCGTTGGAAAAATCACCCAGGCCGCAATCCCCGCCCTCGGGTGTGCCCGCCGCCGAGGGCGTGCCTGCCGACGTCACGAATCTCGCCATCGCCGCCGGGTTGCTCTCCTGCGCGTTCCTCATTTTCTGGATGGGCAGCTACCTCGCAAATCACGTCGCGCTGCGCACAGTGATCGCGAGCTTCGGCACGTTCGGGCTCGTGTGGGTGCTCTACCGGCTCCGGGTTTTCCAGCGCCCGCACGGCGGACTCATCGTGGCCGGCGCAGTCGCGCTGTTCGCCGCGGCGCTGCCATTTGCAGAGCGCGGTTTCCAAAAGCT
>BJFP01000294.1 GCA_014189875.1 Verrucomicrobiota bacterium
TTCTTCGGCGCGAGCGGGTTCGCGAAAGGTGTGGTCCCGTCGGCGGCGACGGCCTGCGTGTTCAAAAATTTATCGAGCGAGAGCAGGCCGGTCAGCGCGAGCCCGGTGAAGCCGGAGCCAGCCTCCCACATGAATTCGCGCCGCGTGCGGCGGCAGAAAGAGCCGGATGATTGGTGCGCTTCGTGAGACATGGATTAGTCGAGATAGAGGAACTCGTTCAAGTTCAGTGCGAGCAGGCAGAACGACCGTAGCGCGACTTCCGGTGAGGTTCCATCGGTCTTCTTCAGTGCTTCGATGAAGGCGATGCCGCGCTTGATTTCCGTCTCGGTCGGCAGACGCGATGTGGTGAGCCTCAGAGCGAGGCGGACCTGTTTCGCAATGTCATCGCCCGCCTCGCGTCGCAGGCGTTCCGCAAACTTGCCGGCCTGCTCGTTCACGAATGCGCTGTTGAGCATTCCAAGCGCCTGCGTCGGCTGCGTGGAGGAGAAGCGCACGGGCGCGGAGCGATCAGTCTCGGCGAGATCGAAGCTCGCGAGGATCGGCGTGATCAGCGAGCGCTTCACGAAAATGTAGATGCTGCGGCGCGCTTGATCATCCGCTGAGGATTTGCCCCAGCCGCTCCCTGGCTTGGACTGGCCGGCGAGCACTTCCTTCGGGATGTCCACGTAGATTCCGGGGCCGAACATTCCGGCGTTCAGCGTGCCCGTCGTCGCGAGGATCGAATCGCGAACCTCCTCCGCAGTGAGGCGGCGCATGTCGAAGTGCGAGAGCAGATCGTTTTGCGGATCGGCCTTGAGTGCCGCAGCGCTGGGGCGCGATGACATGCGGTAGGTGTTCGAGGTGAGGATGAGCCGGTCCAGCGCCTTCATGCTCCATCCGTGCGCGGTGAATTCCGACGCGAGCCAGTCGAGCAATTCCGGGTGCGTCGGCGAATCCCCCTGCATTCCGAAGTTGCTGCTGGAACGCACAAGGCCGCGTCCGAAATGATGCTGCCACACGCGGTTCACCATCACGCGCGCAGTGAGTTGGTTTTCCGGCGAGGCGATCCAGTTCGCGAGCGCCGTGCGTCGGCCCGATGACTTGCCGGAGGGCGCCGGGGTGATCGCGGGAACGGGCGGTGTGAGCACTTGCAGGAATGCCGGATCGACCTTTGCGCCCTGATTCGCGGGGTTTCCGCGTTCGAGGATGAACGTCTCGCGAGGCACCGCGCCGGCTTCGGTCACAGCGAGCGCCTTGCCGTCACCGCCGCCGTCGCGTTCGAATGCGGTGAGCGTGCTCCTAAATTGCTGATACCGCTTGAACGCCTCCACGCCGAGCACCTGCTCGCCCTCTTTTAGGATGAGACCGGCGATTTGCTTCGCCGGAGTCTTCTCCCGTTTGGTGAGTAGTCGGAAGTGCTCCTCCAGTTCGTGGGCCTGCGCTTCGAGTTCCTTGCGCTTCGCCTCGCGCTCGGCTTTGCCCCCTGCGGGAGCGAGCGAGATAGGCACCTGGTCGCTCGCGCCGCCTTGGCCGTTCTGGCTCACGTTGTGAAAGAACGAGAGCAGCGCGTAGTAGTCGCGCTGGGCGATGGGATCGATTTTGTGATCATGGCAACGTGCGCAATCCACCGTGAGTCCAAGGAACACCTGCCCCGTCGTGGCGACGATATCATCGAGCATGTCGTACCGCGCGAGTTCCTTGTCCGCCGGCTCATCGTCCCAGATGCCGAGCCGGTAAAAGCCGGTGGCGATGATGCTGTCGGCATTTGCGTTCACGAATTCATCACCGGCGAGTTGCTCGCGGATGAAATGGTCGTAGGGCTTGTCGTCGTTGAAAGCACGAATGACGTAATCGCGATAACGCCAGGCATTCGGCTTGTTGCTGTCGCGCTCGTAGCTGTTCGTCTCGGCGAAGCGGACGAGGTCGAGCCAATGCCGCCCCCATTGTTCGCCGTAATGGGGCGAGGCAAGCAGGCGATCCACGAGCGATTCCCAAGCCTTCGGCGAAGTATCGGCGACGAATGCCTCGACCTCCTGCGGCGTCGGCGGCAGCCCCGTGAGATCGTAGTAAACGCGCCGGACGAGCGCGTATTTGTCGGCGGGCGGGTTGGGTGCGATGCCTTTCGCTTCGAGCTTCGCGAGGACAAAGGCATCGATCGGATTCGCGATCGGCGCACTGCTTTTCACCGCGGGCACCGCGGGCATTTTCACCGGCTGAAACGCCCAATGCGCGCGATCCTTGTCCGTGATTTTGAATTCTCTCTTCACCGCCGCAACCGCCGGCTTGTCGCCCGCAGGCCACGGCGCGCCCATCTTCACCCAAGCTGCAAAGTCGACGATTTCCGCTTCGCTGAGTTTCTTCTTCGGCGGCATCTGGAGGTCTTTGTCCGTCCAGCGCACCGCTTGCATGAGCAGGCTCTTCTCCTCGTTGCCTGGGACGATCGCCGGTCCCGTGTCGCCGCCCTTGAGCAAGCCGGCGCGAGTGTCGAGCAGCAGGCCGCCCTTCACCTTGTCCGCACCGACGCTGTGGCACTTGTAGCAGAGATCCGCGAGCACGGGGCGTATGCGCTTTTCAAAAAAGTCCAAGCCCGCCGCCGACGGTTCGGCAGCGTCCACCAATGCGCCCGTCAGCACGGAGAGGAGGAGCGCAGTCTTCAGGATGTTGGCTGAAAGCCGCTGCATCACGAACTGCTACTTCTTGTCCGGCAGCACCGCGACGACTGGCGTCGAGTTCCCGAAATTCGTGAAGTCCTTCCAAGTCCACACGACTTTCTTGTCCGCCGTGACTTCGATGATCTGCGGGTTCGCCGGACCTGCGTGGCAGTTGCCGATGATCGTGTTGCCATTCGGGAGCCGCTCCACGCGCGTGACCCACGCGAGCGTGATGCCCGGCAGATCGTTCTGCTCGATCTTCCAGACGATCTCCTTCGCAGGCGTGACTTCGAGGACGCTGTGCCCATTGCCTGCGCCGATGAGCGTGTTGCCATTCGCAAGCCGCGTCGCGCTGTAGAGCGAATTCCCAAATCCTTCCGGCCCGTGACCGCCCTTGCGCTCCTTGCCGAAGAGCGGCACCTCAAATTCCCACACGACCTTCCCGCTCGGATCATACTCGCGCACGCATCCGTCCTTCTCGTGTGCCACGAGGTAATTGCCGTTCGCGATCTTGCGCACGAGGCGCGTGTCGCTGTGCGTATTCGGGGTCTTCACCGTCAGCTTCACCTCATGCTGCACCTTGCCGTCCTTGTCGATTTCGAGGATGCGCGCAGGGCCTGATTCCGCAACCATCGTGAGGCCGTTTTCGAGCCGCTGGAACGCATGCACCTGCACCGGCTTCGGCGCATTCGCCTTCCCTGAATCGTATTCCCAAACGACCTTCTGGTCGGGCGTCACCTCCTGCACCTTCGTCCAGCCCTGCTGGAGAAGCACATTTCCGTTCGGCAAAATGTGCGCGTCGTGGATTGCGCCCACTTTGATTTCCCACTCGAGTTTTCCATCTGCTCCGACGATGGCGAGCCGGTGCGTGGAGTCGTCGCCCGCGAGCACGCGGCGCGCAGTGCCGGTCTGCTCGGCCTGAGCACATGAGGCAAAAATGGTGAGGCCGAGAATCGCAGCGCGGGAGAATGCGGTGAGGGATGAAATCATAGGTTTCGTATCAAGTCGTGAGGGCCCGCAAAATTAGCAAGCAAGCCCGAAGTGCCCGCCATGATGAAGCAGCGCAGAAAAATCACACCGCGCCGTTCACCACATTCCGCGGCGTGCCGGCGAGGAATGCGTAGATATTTTCCGCGACCACCTCCATGAGCCGTGCCCGCGATGCGTGCGTAGCCCACGCGATGTGCGGCGTGATGATGCAGTTCTTCGCCGTGATGAGCGGATTGCCTGCCGGTGGCGGCTCCGTCGAGAGCACGTCGAGCGCGGCACCTGCGATGCGCCCCGCATTCAGCGCATTGGCGAGATCCTGCTCGACGATGAGCGGGCCGCGTCCGGTGTTGATGAGAATTGCCGACGGCTTCATTGTCGCGATGCGTGCGGCGTTCACGATACCGCGAGTCTCCTCGGTGAGCGGGCAGTGCAGCGAGACGACATCCGCGCGGCGGAAAATTTCCTCCGTCGGGACAAACTCCACGCCCTCCATCGCGCGCGGCCTGCGCGCGCTCGCGATCACATTCATCCCAAATGCGAGCCCGATGCGCGCGACCGCTTCGCCGATGCTGCCGCAGCCGACGATGCCGAGCGTGCGCCCGGAAAGTTCGACCAGCGGGAAATCCCAGTAGCAAAAATCCGGGCACGCGCTCCATCGGCCCTCGCGCACGGTCTGCGCGTGGTGGCCGGTGCGCTGCGTGAGTTCCAGCAGCAGCGCGAAGACATGCTGCGCGACGGACGCGGTGCCGTAACCGGGGACATTGCACACCGGAATGCCACGCGCTCTCGCGGCAGCGGTGTCCACGACATTGAAACCCGTCGCCAGCACGCCGATGAAGCGCAGCGCAGGCAGCGCGGCGATCGTCTCGGCCGTGATAGGTGTCTTGTTCGTGAGCAAAATCTCCGCACCTGCCGCGCGCGCGACGATCTCCGCAGTCGCGGTGCGCGGGTGGACGGTGAGTTCGCCGAGCGCCTCGACAGCGTGCCAGTCGAGGTCACCGGGATTCAAGGTGTGTCCGTCGAGGACGACGATGCGCGGGCGTGGTGTGGATGACATAAGCCGGAATTCTTGTAGCGGAAATTTGGCGTCGCACCACTTTGCACGAATGTGCGGGTGCAGTTTTCGTGCAGGCGTGAGCGGCTGCACGATGCTCCGATGTGCGGCACCGGGAAGGGAATGCAATTCACCGCCAAGTGCGTGATTGAACCGCGGCGCGGAATCCCCATACGGTGCCTCAGATGAGCAAACCTGCCTGCCCGATGTGCGAAATGGACGACCTTCTGGAACATCCCGATCACTGGGAATGCGTGACGTGCGGGCACGAGTGGCCGCGCGAAGCAGCGCCGGACGCGCCCGCAGCGGGTCGCATCGTGAAGGACGCGCACGGCAGCGAGCTATTGGACGGGGACTGTGTCTCGCTGATCAAGGATCTGAAGCTGAAAGGCTCCTCGCAGGTGATCAAAGGCGGGACCAAGTCGAAGCCGATCAAGCTTGTGGACGGCGACCACGAAATCTCATGCAAGATGGACGGTATCGCGGTCGGGTTGAAGGCGTGCTTCGTAAAAAAGGCATGACGCCCACGCTCCTCTGAAAGCCGTGTCCCGACTCCCCGCAATTCTCGCAGCATCGGTCTTCGCGATGGCGTTCGCCGGCTGCACGCCCTACTGCGCTGTGCTGGAAACTCACTCACCGCGCCCGGTGAACACGCAGGATGCCAAGCGCATCACGCAGGCGCTCGCACGCAATCCGTCGCATCCGGATTCCGCGCTCGGTGCGTGCCTCGATACAGCGGCCGCGGCGGAACGGCGCCTGCGCTCCACACCGGACGACGCGCAGGCCCGCGCCGACTATAATTTCGCGACCGGCCGCATCTTCGCGATCATCCACG
>BJFP01000295.1 GCA_014189875.1 Verrucomicrobiota bacterium
CCGCGCGTATCTCCGCGACCATCCGCAGAAGCGCGGCCTGACGCGCGGCGGGCGGATGCTGCTCAAGGCCGAGCAGCCATTCAGCCAGCCGCCTGTCTTCGGAGACGCTGTGCAGCAGGGTCACGAGTTGTTCGGGGATTGAGTGGTCAGGCATGGGTCGGCTGAAGCGTCGCTGCCAATCACGCCACGTCGAGCCGGTGTTTCAATGCCCAAATGTGCGCCTTGAGCGTGAATTCGGCCATCGTGAAAGGCTTGCCGATGAAGTCGCTCGCGCCCTTGAGTGTGCTGCGCTCCCGGTTTTGCGCGGTGTCATCGCCGGTGAGGAAGACGATGGGCGTGCGGTCGTGCTTGGGCAGGCCGCGGATGGCGGCGCACATGTCGAGGCCGTTCATGTCGGGCAGGCCGATGTCGAGGAAGATGACGTCGCAGTGGTTGTCCTGGAGCGTGTCGAGCGCGGTGCGGGCGTCGGCGCAGCCGAAGGGCGCGGATGGCTTGCGCCGCTTTGGTTACAGCCGCGACAAGCGCAGCGATTGCGTGCAGGTCGTCATCGCGCTGATCGTCACGCCGGAGGGTTTTCCACTGGCGCATGAAGTGCTGCCTGGCAACACGACGGACAAGAGCACGCTGCGTGATTTTTGCAGAAGATCGAAACGCAGTATGGCAGGGCGCGCCGCGTGTGGGTGATGGATCGCGGCATCCCGACCGAGGAAGTGCTCGAAGAAATGCGGCAGGCCGGCGGGCCGCCCGTGCAGTATCTCGTGGGCACCCCCAAAGGCAGGCTCGGCAAGCTGGAGGCCGAACTCCTCAAGCAGCCTTGGCAGCAGGCACGCGAAGGTGTGCGCGTGAAGCTGCTGCCGCAGGACGGCGAGCTGTATGTCTGCGTGGAAAGCCAGGCCCGCATCGGCAAAGAACGCTCGATGCGCCGGCGCCGACTGCGGCGGCTCATCGGGGGGCTCAAGGAACTCCAAGAGCAACGGCTCGGCTACGAGAGCCTGCTCCTGAAGCTCGGCGCCGCGAAGAAGGCCGCCGGGCGTGACTGGGCGCTCATCGACATCACCCTGCCACAGCGGCCCGCGAAGAAGGCCGCATTGCGCGAGCGCTGCGACTTCAGCTTCCAACTCAGGCGCGACAAACTGCGCATCGCCCGGCGTCGCGAAGGGCGCTACTTATTGCGCAGCAACCTGACCGGCACCGATCCCGGGAAGCTCTGGACGATGTATCTGCAGCTCACCCAAGTGGAGCAAGCGTTCAAAGACCTCAAAGGCGACCTCAGATAAGCCATGCCCGTCGTCGGGCACGGAAGTGAATTGCGGTAATCACAAAAACGAGCTAAGGGGAACGAATTAGCCTGACTGTCTGTGCATTGATCCAATCGCGACCGAATCTTTTTTCCAAAAATCTTTCACCCGGACCGGCATCCTCGGCCCGCAACATCCTTTCCCAGCCTCTCACTCCCTGTGAATCCCTCACGTCCCGCGGTCAATTCGCGCTCTGACAGGCCACGTTGCAGCGGTTGCAGGAGCTGATTTTTTGCAGTTAAAGACCCTCCCATGCGCCACAAAAAAGCGAAATCGTTCTGCATGTCCCCTCGTTGGTTTCTGTTCCGGATGCATCTGGTGCCACTCGCGATCGGGCTGGCGGTCGTCCAACCGTGCCCGGCCGAACAGCCGGCGGATCGGGCGGCCGCATACTCACGCCACGTCAAGCCGTTGATCGAAGCCCACTGCGTCCGCTGCCACGGCGCGGACGATCCTGAAGGGGGAATTTCGCTCCACAACCTGCGGGCCGCGGGAGCCGCGCCGACGGAACTGACAACTTGGAAGAAGGTCTTCGAGCGGCTGGAGGACGGCACGATGCCTCCGAAGAACAAGAAACAACCGTTGCCCGGGGACCGGCAGGTGGCGGCGGCTTGGATCAAAGCTGCTCTCAAGGCGGGCGGCGTGGCATTTGACGAATACCGGTTGCTGCGTCCGGAGCGGGGCAACTGGGTTGACCACGATGCACTGTTCTCCGGCAAGCAGATCGGCGAGGCATCGACGCCCGGCCGCATCTGGCGGCTCTCGCCACGTGGCTACAGCACGCTCATGCGGCGGATTGCCGAACAATGCCGGGCGCGGGTGCCGGCGCGCGCGAGGGGGGAAGCGCTGCTCGACTTCGAACACGCTAACGATCCCGATTCTCCCTGGGAACTGCCATCGCAGTGGAATTTCGCCGACTATTCGACCGCCCATCGCGTGGGCGAGGCGGAAATCGAATTCCACATGCGGTTGTGCCAGAAGATTGTGGACACGTGCAACTTGAGTCAATTGACGCTCGGTACCGTGGTCACCGCCGGCAAGGCCGCGACCCCCGCGCAGGTGAAGGCGGCGGCGGTCGAGATCTTCGACAAGATTCTCCAGGTTCCGGCCGATCCCGAGGACTTGCAGCGGTATTCCGATTTTCTCTCGGCCCAGTTGCTGGACTACGAGCCTCGCGAGGCCGCCGGCCGGTTTCTGCTCGCGGCCCTCTGCCGTCCCGAGGTGATGTACCGCATCGAGGAGGCGGCTGGCGGCGTCGACCGGGCGATGATGTCCCCCCGGCAGTTGGCCAGAACACTCGCATACACGCTCACCGATCGGGAACCCGATCCGAAGCTGGCGGCAGCGGCCGCCGAAGGCCATCTTGCATCGCCTGACGACGTCCGGGCGCAGGTGGAACGGATCCTCAGCGACCCAGCCATTCCGAAGCCGAGGCCCGTCGCTTTTTTCCGCGAGTACTTCGGTTACGGCGTCGCGGCGACGTTGTTCAAGTGCGTTGCGACCGTCGAGGAGAACAAGGTCAAGACACACCACGGATTATACAGCAACACAGCGCCCAACCTGGTATGGGATCTCGACGCGCTTGTGAGGTCTGTGGTCGATGACGACACGCAGGTGCTGAAGACACTTCTCACGACCAACCAGTGGTTTGTCGGCTACGGGCAGTACGCTGGATACTTTGCGCAACGTGAGCGGATACTCGCCCAGAAGGCGCGTGCTGCGGAGACGGCCGCGAGCCAGGGCAAACCCTTCGATGGGAACGCGAAGGCGTATCAGATCGCCCCGCCGGCACCCTTGCCTGAGTTTGTGTTGCAACCCTATGGTTTGTCGGTTGGCCCCGACTTGACAAAGGCTGTGCGGGCAGAGCGCTACGACATGCCTGCGGGGCAGCGGATGGGCATCCTGACGCACCCCGCGTGGCTGGTCGCCCAGTCGTCGAACTTCGACAACCATGCGATCCACCGGGGCCGCTGGATTCGCGAGAAGCTGCTAGGCGGGAAAATCCCGGATGTGCCGATTGGCGTTGATGCCAAGCTCCCGGATGAACCTCAAACGCCGCTGAGGGCAAGGATGACGAAGACCCGTGAGGATTACTGCTGGAAGTGTCACCGACTCATGGATCCGCTCGGACTTACCTTTGAGCAGTTCGACCATTTCGGGAGGTATCGGGAGGAGGAACTGGTAGTTGACAAAGAGAAAACCGATACCGACAGGGCCAAGAACCCAAACGCCAAACGCACCATGAAGAATGTGCCGCTCGACACCTCCGGGGCGATCGGGGAGAGCGGCGATTCGAAACTCGATGGGCCGGTGAAAGGACCGTTTGAGCTGATATCGAGGCTGGCGGAATCGGAACGGGTCGAGCAGGTGTTCGTCCGGCACGTGTTCCGCTACTTTTTGGGCCGTAACGAGACGCTGGCTGACGGTTCCACGCTCATCGCGGCGCACAAGGCCTACCGCGATAACCACGGCAGCATGAAGGCCCTGCTCGCCTCGCTGCTGTCATCCCAGGCATTTCTCGAGCGTTCCAGCGCCCCCGCGCCGGCAGCCGGATCGCCGGGGGTCGCAGCGCCGCACGGTGCCCGTGCCTCATCGAAGTGAACCCGGCTTTTCCCATGCCAAACCCTTTCCAGTGTCTGTGCGCCAGTGCCCGCGAAAGCGAGTTTGCTGAAAATCAGTCCACACAAAAAGGCCGTCTGATACCCTGCCGATCCCTGCCGCCGAACTCCTCCGTTCCATTTTCCCCTAAGGTCTGCCGCACCGCTCGATAACCCTCACAGCCAATCCTCCTCTAATATCGAACCCAAATCATGAAACAGTACCAATTCCTCGATGACCGTCGCTCATTCCTCAAGGGCATTTCGCTCGGAGCCGCCGGCTTGGTGTTCTCGCCTCTTCTGCAGAAGGTGGCCGCGCAAGCCGCGGGCACCTATGTGCCGCCGAAACGGGTGATCTATTTTACATTCGACAATGGATGGGACGCAGGCGGGTCAATCCCTGAGGCCATAGCCCCGAATACGGCGACGACGAAGCAGGTTTCGCTCGCCGGGCTGAAGCTGCCGGCCGATCTGGAGCCTTTCGCACCGTTCCAGGATCGGTTGACGATCGTGGAGGGCTTGCAGGGAAGGCACTGCGCGATGGGCCATGGCAGCGGCTACGGAGCGCTCTCCGGGATTGCCGGCAGCCACAATGCGCCGATGGGCGAAACAATTGACTCGGCGGTCGCGAAGATCAATCCGTCGGTCATCCCGCTCTTGGTCCTGGGCATCAAGGCGGGCTCGGATCAGACCACAGCCTATGGAATCTCCGCATCGGGCCCCGGATTGCCGCTCCCGGTGCATTGCAGGCCGGAAGTTGCATACGAGTCACTCTTCGGGCGGATCGGTGCCACGCGAAACGATTTTCTTGCCCGGAAAAACCTGCTCGACTTCATCACTGGCGACGTGCGACGGCTGCGAACGCGGATTGCCGGTCCTGAGAAGGACCAGCTCGAATACCACCTCGGCGCGCTGGAGGCGCTCTCCAAGCGGGACGGCCAGCTCTCGGAGCGCTTCTCCAAGGGGCAACTCGCAAAGCACGCGCCGAAGATGCCAGAGACCCGTCCGGAGAAAATGACCGAGATTGTCGCGGCGCAGTGCGACATTGCGGCCGCGGCGCTCATTTCGGGCCTGACGAACACGGTGACGATCTCGTCGGGTGTCGGCGGGATCAACACACTCTATACCGGTATCTCCAAGGCTCCAACCCATCAGACAGGCCACTTCGCGACGGATCCAGAGTTGAATTTGACGGGCCTGGAGGTGTTGTCCCGTTATCGCAGCTATCTCGCCAGTCAGGCGGCGAAAATCCTGGCAAAGCTGCAGGCTACGCCCGAGGGGAAAGGCACCATGCTCGACAACACGGTGCTCGTATTCACCAGCGACTGTGCGGAGACGCAGCATACGAACGGTGCCCACTGGCCCTTCGTGCTGGTCGGCAACCTCGGCGGCAGACTCAAATCCGGGAATTACCTCTCGTACCCCTTGAACGCCGGTGACGCAGGTCTCAAGCCGCTGGGGACGATTCCTGTACGGTCCGTGCACGGAACGGCGGGAAAGGCCAACCCGACAATCAACGCCCTTTACTGCACGCTGCTGCATGCGGCGGGAAAGCCGCGGGACACGTTCAACAGCACCGGAATCGCCGCCCCGTGCGGCCCGCTCCC
>BJFP01000296.1 GCA_014189875.1 Verrucomicrobiota bacterium
ACAGCCCCTGCACGACCGCCTCCTCCGGAGGCGCGGCCAGGGCCAGCGTCGCAGACAACACGATCATGACGGCGACGCTGCATGTCTTTCTCATACTGGCTGCCAGGCAATTTCTTTTTCGCCCGCCGCACCGGAAGCGGTCAGAACTCGGACGGGCGGCAGGGGGTGTGGAGATATGAGTCATGGATGAAAATGCGGATTTGGATTTCTATTCTGGGTGGAACCCGGTGAATCAATCCTCCGGGTGGCATTGCATTAGATGGAATTCACTTTCGCGCCCGCCGCACCGGAACCGGTTAGAGCCGGGATCGGCGGCGGGGAGAGAGGGGGTATGCCTTCACGATGCCTTCACGATGAGTCCGATCGGGACGTCCAATTCCTTGTGAAGTGGCAGCCCGAACGAGAACATCAACGCCGGAAGACGCCGTGATCGTCATCGTGCGCGACCCGGAGGAAACCGCCAGAGGATCGAGTGTCACCTTCCAATTGCCGACATCATCCGCGGCGGTGGTTTTCCTCATGCCTAAAAATTCCATCGTGATTTCCACCGCCGGAGCGGCTTCGCCCCAGACAGGCCCCAGACAGGCACCGGCATGTCCCGCGGCAGGACCATGTGACTGCCGAGGACTGCCGACGATTGCAGCGGGGCTGATTTACCGGCCGGCGACCTGGCCTCTTCCCCTTGCACAGGCGGAAGCAAGCCCAGAAAAGTTACAAGCGACAGAGGTGTGACGAATCGGGACATGCGAAATTCCGTTCCCTCGGGTTGAACCCGACCGGTCGATCAAATCTCGCTGAGAACGCCGTCGCTCATGCCGAACCGATCCGTCTCGATTCCCATGTGCTGCGCCAATCGCACATAGAGATTCGACAGGTTTTTGTTCTTCTTTTGATCGAACGCCAGATGCCCCTGATGCTTCAGGCCGCCGCCAGCCACGATAATCGGGGCATTCTCGCAACCGTGAGTAGAAGCGTCGCCCAGATTGCTTCCATGAAAGATCGTCGTCCGGTCGAGCAAGGTTCCCTCGCCTTCCCTGGTCGTCTTCATCGCGGAGAGGAACCTCCCAAATTCCGCCATCTCGGTTTCCTGGACTACTGACAGCTCCGCAATTTTCTTCTCGTCCTTGCCGTGATGGGACAGGCCGTGATGGTCGCTGAGCGTCTTGTCGCCGATTTTCGGCACTCCCGTCTCCTTGAACGAGAGCATGACCACGCGCGTGGAGTCGGTGAGGAATGCGAGCCGGGCGATGTCGAACCACAGCCGGCTGAGTTCAACCACTTCCTCTTTTTTCGGCTCGGTGGCCGGCATCTGATATTCAACCTTCGGCTTGCCCTGCTCGGCCGAGTTCTGGAGACGCACGATCATTTTCTCCGCTTCGCGAATGGTCGTGAACATCTGGTCCATGCGCCCTTTGTCATCCGGCCCCATCTTGAGCGACATCGTCCGCGCCGTTCCGGTGACGCGGTCGAGAATGCTCCGTCCATGCCGCAGTCGGCGGACCTCCCGCGCCATCTCCTCGGGCGTGCCGTTGATGAACAGCCTCTTAAAAACCTCGAAGGGGCTTTCAATGGACGGCACGTTGACGCCGGTTGCGGTGAACGACTTCTTCAGGTACTCCCCGCCGATCACAAGGTTCGCATACCGGGTGCCGCTTGGGAGGCGTTCTGCAATGTATTGGTCCAATGAGACTGTGTTATTGACTCCTTCGAGCCCGTAGCAGCAGGCAGTCTGCGTGATTCTCTCCCTAGGCGCCCCGGTGAAGAAGCCGATTTCAGAAGTGTGATGGTTGTGGCCCGGGTGCGAGATGCCTGAAATTACGGTGAGTTGATCCCGCACGGAATCCAGGTGTTTGAGATACCGCGTTGACTCATAGTCCCGGCCCACCTTGGTCGGGAAAAAATTCGGCGCATGATAGCCCAACGGTCGCGCCACCAGCAGCAGGCGCCGGGGCCGCGTGGGATCGCCCGCCCCGGGCGTCGTCTCCGCCGCACGTAAACCACGAGGCTGGAAGATATCCAGGAACGGCAGGGCGATACTGATGGCCCCGACCCGGAGCGCCGTGCGCCGGGAAACGATGGCGGGATTGAAGTTGATGGGTAGCATTGGTGTGATTGGTAAAATTTTTGGCTGGCTTCTATTTTTCTCTAAACATCCGGCTTTGAACGATGGAGTGGACGAGCGACCGGAATCCGTATCGCTTTGCCCCCGCATCCTCCACTATATGGTCCAGTTCCGCCCTGTCCGCAAACTGTAGTTCGGCCCCGGTGGCAAACGTCAGTAATTTTCGCGCAACATTGCGGACAACTGGCTTCGGCTTTTCGACCAGGAGCGCCTTGAATTGATCGACTCCCTCAAACCGCCGGCCATCGGGCAACACATCCACGGAATCCACCGGAAGTTTCGGGTTGTATTTCTCCCTCCAAACACCGAACGGGTCGAAGTTTTCGAGGGCAAAGCCCGGCGGATCGATCACCTTGTGGCACGAACCGCAGCTTGCATCCGCACGGTGCTTCGCAAGCTGTTCACGGATGGTCGTTGTCCCGCGGGTATCGACTTCAAATGCGGGCACGTCCTGCGGCGGAGGTGGAAGGTCCATACCGAGAATCTTCTTGCATACCCACTTCCCACGGAGAACCGGGCTGGTGCGTTGCCCGTCGGTCGTCGTCGTGAGCACGCTGGCCTGTGTCCATACTCCCCCCCGATGGCTTCCCTTGGGCAGCTTCGTGAGTTTGAATTCCACCCCGGCAACAAGCGGCTGCTTTTCCGGCGCCGGTTCCGATTTCCCGTTCACGAGGCCGGCTGGCTCCGCGAACAAGCCGTAGTGCTGGCAAAGCCGTTCGTTGAGCATGGTCCAGTCGGAATCAATCAGTTCGAGCACGCTGCGGTCCTTGTTGAGCAATTCCTGAAAAAACAGCAGCGTCTCGTGCGCCGCGGAATGCCACAAGCAGTCATCCGCCCCTCTGCTGATCGGGTTGGTCTTCGTCGCCCGATCGATATCTTTCAATTCAAACCAATTGCAAACGAAGTCCCTGATGAATCGCCCGCTCTTCGGATCGCCCAGCAGCCGTTCCGTTTCGGCCCTCAATCCTTCCGCTGTCTTCAGGCGGCCCGAGGCGGCGGCAGCAATCAAGGCATCGTCGGGCATGGAGCGCCAGAGGAAATACGAAAGGCGCGAAGCCAGCGCATAGTCATCGAGGGGCCCGGGAGTTTCCGAGTAGAAGAGAAACTGAGGCGAACAGAGGGCGGATTGATACGCTTCCGACATGGCGTCACCAAACGACTGGCCGTCCTTCAATGCCTGACGCGCCTCGGCTACATAGGACTCGACGACATCTGCCGTCACCGGCCTCCGAAACGCCCTCGGCAGGAAGGCTTGCAGCAGCCGCCTGGCGTCCGCTTCGGGATTCTGGGACACGGGTTCCACGGCCACCGGCTGCGGCTTGCCGCTCTTCGGCGCGGGTTTGCCCGCCGGTGCCGGTGCCGCCTCCTTCTTCGGCTCCAGCGACAGATCGCCAAACAGCTTCCTGTAACTGGCCGGCGGCCAAGAATCGATCGGACCTTCGATTTCCAGCCTCTCGACGATGAGGGCTGGCGACTCCGGCTGGTTGGCTCCTGCCACGGGCTTGGTCAGAATCCATCCGTAAATCTCGAACTTCTCACCCTTGCAAATCGGCGCGACGATCTCCACGGCTGCGGGTACATCCTGCGGGAAATCCCGACACGCCACAATGCGTTCGTTGTTACCAGTGGGCTCCAAGCGGGAGATTCCGACCGGGTATGGCTTGGCGTTCGTATTGCCGCAAAGTCCAAGCAATACCCTGTAGGGCACTCCTGTCGCAGTCGAAATCATGTACGCCTTGGCATTCGTAACCAAGCCATACCCCAGAATCCGGATTCGATACATGCCATCGGCCGTGGTTATCGGAATAAATCCTGAATCGCCTTCTTTTTCCCTCTGTCCTAAGTTTAAGCGGATGCCCGTACCGTACATTGGAACATGCTTGCGAAGGGTTTTTATTTCCTCGCCCGTCATCGCGAATTTCAGCGGTTCGAAGGAATGCCGTGGGACCGCAGCCATGAGAGCCACGTTCGCAGCCTCCTGGTATCTCAGGAGATGAAGCGGTGACACCCCAAGCTCCGCGGCGATGTTGTCGAAATCCGCGCTTCGCCCATCCTGTGGCAACACCCCTGCGACATTCAGCGCCGGCAGGCTGAGCAGATCGCGAATGGTATTTTCGTATTCGACCTGATTGAGCCGCCTCAAGGGCGTGCGGCCATCCGCCTGCTGCCGGGCCCGGCTCCGCCCGGCTACCAACGGAGCCAGCCTGGCCAGAAACGCCTGCCGATCCGCAATTGTGGGTTGCTCTTCATCCGCCGGCGGCATCTCCTCCCGCGCCACACGGTCGAACACGTGCTCCCATCTGGTCATGGTCCGGGCATCGAGCTTCCCCGGCTGGGCAAGCGACTGCTCCAATGCCTTAAGATCCAGGCTCCCTTTTGTCTTTTTGGGGTTGTGACAACTAGTGCAGTGAGACTTGAAAAACGCCTGAGCGAACTGCCCGTCCGCTGTCTCCGCGGCACAAGCCCCATCCCGGACAGTCACCGCCAGTACGAGTGCAAGCACCGCCGAAATTCCACTTCTCCCCGCCGGCCGACAAAAAAATTGCCACAACCCGACCAGGCGTCGCCCGGCCCGCGTCCCCGCCAATTCCACAAGAACGTGATGCTGCCCTGCAGGGAATCCGGCGCAGACGCCCCGCGCACGAGAAGTAATGCCAGTGACGATCGAACGGCGGATCAGTCGGTCGGGAGACGCCTCATTCATGGGATGATTCCGATATTTCTGATATCCATTCTCTCGGTCGCAGGCTTTGACAGGGCGGCGCGCGTGGCGGCTATTTCTTATCCAGCATCTTGATTTTGATGTCTTTGAACTGGAGGGTCATGGTGTGTCCGGCATGCATCTGGAGGCCGATGACGCCGTCTTTGCATGCCTTGGGACTGTTGTCGATCATCTCGGTGGTGACCTGGCCGTTGATGCTGTAGGTGATATGGTTCCCATCAACGATGACGACGACATCGTTCCATTCGCCGACCGGCTTGATCTTGGCTTTGATTTCGGCGTCGGTCTTGTCGAGCGGCGTGCCGGTGCGCTTGTTTTCGGCGTCCCAGACGGTCTTTTCGCCGCGTTTGCTCATGATGCCGCGGCCGCCGGCGACACCACCCTCGTCATAGATGATGCCGGTGTAGGCATTGCCCGCGTCGATGTCGGCCTGATAGCCACCGACATGGAACATCTTGGCGTTGTCAATCTTCCCGCGGATTTGAAGGCCCGAGTTGCCGTCGGGAGTGACCCATTTGAAGCTGTAGCGAATTTCGAAGTTGGCGAATTTCTCCGGGTTGTCTTTCGAGGCGAGCAGGATCAAATCGGTCTGCTTGGAGTTTTGCTTGGTCTCGGAGCACTGGATCGCGCCGTCCACAACGGTCCA
>BJFP01000297.1 GCA_014189875.1 Verrucomicrobiota bacterium
GTGGATGCGGTGGGCTTCAAGCCGATCTGTTGCGGCGGGCGCGAGGATGCGGAATTGCTCGCGGAGGCGTCGGGCGGCGCGGTGGCGCTGAATGATGTGAACCCCGTGTGGCTGCGTCCGCCGGTGGCGCCTTACACGGCGGCGATGATCGAGGGGCGCACGGTGGATGTCGCGCTCGTGCGCGAAAAATTTACGCAACTGCGCGCGGCGCATGCGGCGGTGATCGTCGAGGGCGCAGGCGGGTGGCTCGTGCCGGTGGCGCGGAATTTTTTGATGGCGGATCTCGCGGCGGAATTCGCGCTGCCGGTGCTCGTCGTGGCGGCGAACCGGCTCGGGGTGATTAATCACACGCTGCTCACCGTCGCGGCGATCCAAGCACGCGGGTTGCGTTGCGTGGGCGTGCTTTTGAACCAAGTGCAATCGCCCGCGGATGACGATGCGGCAGTGTTGACGAACGCCAGTGTGCTGGGCGAATTGCTCGACGTGCCGCTGCTCGGGGAAGTGATTTTCGGTGCGGAGGCGTTGCCGCCGGCGCTCAGCAAGCTCGCGGTGTGAGGCGATGTTCAGCGCACCATTACTGGAGAGCCGTTGAAAATAGCCCAGTGCTTCAGCGCTGGGTTGTCGGTTGTTGACGAGGCAAAGTTCCGCAAGGGACGAAAGAATCGTTCTGCCATCCCTGACGGGACTTCCCCCTCACGCGCGACGGATCCCAGCGATGAGTCGCCGGGCTATTTTCAGTTGGAAAAATCCGCGTTCCGGTTTTTCAAATACGCCCCATTTTTCAAACGCGTGAGACGAATACGCGCTACGCGCCCGCCGCGATGTTCACCCACACGTGGACGTGCGGGGCGCCTCGGAAATACCAGACCATGTTCGGGCCTTCGAGTTGCCATACGTCCCACACGCCGTCCTTGCCGATGTCGCCGGCCTTGTAGAAGGCCATGTGGACGTTGTCGAAGCCGGCGGCGTCCACGTATTTCAGCGCCTCGTCGGCGTCCTCCTTGCGGAAAGGCGCGAGCAAGTCGCTAAGCACGCCGCGCACGCCTTCGCGCTGATCCTTCGTCATGTCGGCGACGGCGAGGCCCTCGATGTTTGCGCCCTTGCCCTGGAGTTTCACGGTGCTGTTGCCGGTCTCCTCGCGTCCGCGGTCGAGGAGCGCCTTCTCGCGCTGCTTGCCGTCGAGCATCTGGAAGGCGGCGTTGGCGCGCTTCGCCTGATACCAGTAGGCGTTGCCGGGGTGTTCCGCCGTCTCATTGAAGCTGCCGGCGGCGTGCCCGTAGAAAATCGGCCCGCCGAAGGCCGCACCCTCCACGCTGTCGCCGTCGCAGCGACGCGTGCAGTGGCGGCCCGTGAGCACGAATTCAAATTTGCCCGACTCCGGTTCGCCGAAGAGCGCGATGCTCGAATCCTCGAATCCCGCCTTGCCGCTGTCGTGCACGACCTGCTGCATCACTTTCTCCGCATATTCGGGCGAGTGCAGCCCGAGGAAAATCTCGCGGATCATCGCCTGCTGATCCTTCGTGAAAAACGCGCCGACTTTCTCGTCCACGATGTGCCAGTTGTTGTCCACGAGCGTGCGCTTGCGGTCGTCGAACGGGAACCAGACCTTCGCGCGCTGCGCCTCGGTGAGCGTCTTGGCAAACTGCTGCACCAGCGTCTCGCTCTTGCCGCCCTTCGCTGCGTGCGCGAGCGGCGCGATGGCGGTGGCTGCGAGCGCGCCGATGGTTTTTTTCAAAAATGCGCGCCGCTCAATCTGCGGGAGCGGTTCGTGGACGACGATGATGCGCGGAGTTTCGCGATCGGGGCAGGGGGAGGGGAGCGAGGGAGTTTTCATGGTGCGGAAAAGCTGAACCTCCCGCAGGAGCGGCGCAAGCGGCGAGACGGCTGACGGGGATTGTGATGATGAAAAAGAATGTGCCGCCGTCGATATTATCCCTTGCCATCGCAAGGCCTCGGTGCCAGTTTCCGCGCCCATTTTCCAAGAAAAACAAGCCATGTCCTACGCAGTCATCAAAACCGGCGGTAAACAGTACCGGGTCGCAAAAGGCGACACGCTCACGATCGAAAAACTCGAAGGCGAAGTCGGCGCATCCGTCACTTTCAACGAGGTGCTCCTCACCGGCGAAGGCGCTGGCATCAAGGTCGGCGGCGACGTGAAGGGTGTCTCCGTCACTGGCGAAATCCTCGCGCAGGAGAAGGGCGAAAAGCTCCTCGCCTACCGCTATAAGCGCCGCAAGGGCTACCACCGCACGGTCGGCCACCGCCAGCGCCTCACGAAGGTGAAGGTCACCGGCATCAACGGCTAAGCCGCCTGTTAAGTTTTCAACACCACACAATCACTACTCAATTTTATGGCTCATAAGAAAGGTCAAGGAAGCGTCAAGAACGGCCGCGATAGCGTAAGCAAGCGGCTCGGCGTGAAAAAGTTTGGCAGCGAAGTCGTCGTCGCCGGCAACATCATCGTGCGTCAGCGCGGGACGAAGTTCCAGCCGGGCAAGAACGTCGGCCTCGGCCGCGACTACACGATCTGGGCGCTGGTGGACGGCAAGGTGCGCTTCGACAAGGGCGGCCGCCGCATCAACGTGGACGCCGTCGCTTCGGCGAACTAATCCTGCGTTCGATTCTTTAAAAGAGCCCCGGCTGCGAAAGCGGCCGGGGCTTTTTGTTTGCGGGGAAGGTACGGGGCCGCAGCGCGCAGTCCGAGCGCTGCCGAGGGGAAGCAGGAATCGCCGTAGCTACAGACGGAAGGAGGCAGGCTGATCTGCTGCTCGTCGGAATGTTGGAACGGAGGCGCAACCTCCGTAGCCGCGCTTGTGAAAGCGCGGGCACTCTCTCTTTCACACGATGGGAAGATCAGCCCGCGCTTTCACAAGCGCGGCTACGGAGAATCATCCCGACCCTGCCGTCGGCGGCAAAACAAAACGGGGCGCGGCTTTCGCCGCGCCCCGTCCGTGAATTTCTTGCAGCCGGGCGTTACGCCTTCTGCTCGTCCACGTCCACGGCCTTGTAGCCGCCGATGCCTTTGAAGTAGAGCAGAATGAGCAGGTAGATGATCGCCATCACGCCCGGGATGAGCGCGTCGGCCTTCAGCGTCTTGCGATCACCCAAGATACTGGCGCGGTTGACGGCGCGTTCATCGGGAGTGAGCGCCGCGAGCGCGGCATTGATGTTCGGGTTGCCCTCGGCTTTGAAGACGCCGGCTTTTTCGAGGCCCGCCTTCAATGCATCGAGGTGCTCTTTTTCAGTCTTGAGGCCGGCAATCTGCTTGTCGGTTTTCTTTCCCACCACGGCGAGATCCCGGGCCTGCTGCTTGATTTCAATCGCGCGCTTTTCGCCGGCGTCGAAGCCATCATCCCATTCCTTCAGGCCCTTGGCTGCGATGGCGTCGAGTTCGGTCTTGAGCTGCTTGAGCTTATCGCCCGTCGCGGTCGCGTCCTTTTCCGCGGCCTGCGTCTTCTCCGCGATCTTCTTCGTCTCTGCCTCGTAGCCGCCCTTGTCGAGCAGCTTGCGGGCGGTGCCGAGTGTGCCTTGGGTCTCGCCGAGCTTCTTGCCATCGAGGCCGAATGCCGGTTCTAGGAAGAGGAATTCGCTTGGGTTGGATGCCTTGTATTGGGCGAAGACTTGCTCGTTGTCCGTCTTCAGGGCTTCGCCTGAAAAGCGATCCTTCGCGTAGCCGAGGCCGGTGGAGCCAATCAGTCCGGCGGACAGCATTCCGATGCCGCCCATGATGCTGATGGCGACGGCACCGGTGCGCGGGAAACGATCGGATGCGACGGCAAGCATGGTCGGCCAGAAGAACGTCTTGCCGACGGCGTAGATGCCGAGCGCGATGAGCGCCATGCCGAATGACGACATGCCGCTGGAGAGGATGAGGCCGACGCTCGCGAGGGCCGCACACAGGGCGAGCAGGCCCACCGGGGAGATTTTGAGCTTCGTCTCGATGAAGTGCGCGCAGAAGCGCAGGCTGAACATGATCGCCGAGGTCCACAGGAAGAGCATCTTGCCCTGCTGCGAGGTGAAGAGGTTTCCGGTGATGTTCTGGATCCAGCCGTCCGTGCCGAGTTCCACCGCGCCGACGAGCGCGTGCGTGAGGAAGAGCACGAAGAGCAGGAATGAGCCGATGGGCCAGCGCATGATGAACGCGAGGCCCATGAGCAGCGCGATGGCGATCGCGAGGCCGGAGCCTGCCGTGAGGTGGAATGCACCCTGGCAGAACACCGCGACGAGGGCGCAGACGGCGATGCCCGCGAAGCTTTCGAGAGCGGGCTTGTCCACGCGGCGGCTCATCACGCCGAGGGCGACGAGCAGCACGGTGGCAATCGTGAATGAAGTTCCGGATTCAAGACCGAGGGGGCCTTTGAAAAAGAGCGTGAGGAGGTAGCAGACCACGAGGCTGCCGAGGATGCCGACATCGCGGAACATTTCGCCAAAGACGAGCCCCTTGTTCGAGGCCTCCGATTTCGGGAATTTCTGCCCCATGAACATGATGCCGTAGAGCGCGGTGGGGATGAGGTAGAGTGCGAGCTGGTATTTCCAGTGGATTTCCAGCTTGTCGTCCAGCAGCCAGCCGAGCACGACGCCGATGATCATGCCCGCGGGCCAGCTCGCGTGCAGGATGTTCAGGTAGTGCGTGCGGTTTTTCGGATACAGCGTGGCGACGAGCGGATTCGCCACGGCCTCAAGCGTGCCGTTTGCGTAGGCAAAAATGAACATGCCCCAGAACAGCGCGTTGTAGGCCGCCTGCTTCGCCGCTTCGCCACCGTCGCCGGCGGTCGCGGTGAATGTGACGAACGCGGAGAGGATGTGCATCACGAAGGCGAGGACGACGAGTTTGCCGTAGCCGATCTTGTCGCAGACGAATCCGCCGACGATGATGCCGAAGCAAAAGCCGATGAATCCTGCGCCGCCGATCGCGCCAAGTTGTGCGCCGGTGAAGCCGAACTCGGCCCCCCAGTTGTCAAAGATGCCTCCGCGGATGGCGAAGCCGACGCCGGCTGCGAGGATGGCCATGAATCCGGCCCAGAGGAGCCGGCTGGCGTTTGGTGCGATACCTTCAGTTTTTGCTGTCATGTGGATTTAGTTGGGTTGGTGGGTGGGGATTAGGAGTTTGAAAAATCAGAGCGTCCACTTCGGGAGCTTCACGATGTTGCCGCCCTTGAGCGCGCTCTCGTGGGCGCAGAGGCCGACGCAGGTCCAGTTCGCGGACTGCTTCGCATTGGGAAACGGATCGCGATTCTCGACGAGCGACATCACGAATTCATTCGCGAGGTGAGGGTGCGAGCCGCCGTGGCCTGCGCCCTGGGTGAAAGAGAGATGTCCCCTTTTGCCCTTGCCACCATACACGCCGCCAGTGGTGAAGGGCTGGAGCGCCTTCGGCAGGCGCTTCGCAAAATCGGGCGTCTTGATGAGCGAAGGGATCTTCGGCTCGGGGAGCTTCGCGGTGTGCAGCACGAGCGGCTGGTGTTCGATGAGCGGCCAT
>BJFP01000298.1 GCA_014189875.1 Verrucomicrobiota bacterium
TCAACGGCGGAAATACAACCACCGCTTGCAGCGAACTCGCCTGTTGGCTTGCAGTTGACGCTTGGAGTGGTCATGGGGTTTTCGTGCTTTCACCGCTCCCGCTCGGCGAGTCGCTGAAGCGGACGTTAGGGCGCATGGCGCACGTCTCTAGTTGCAGCACGTCTTGGGACAGCCTCGCTTCGGCTATCGCGCAGTATTCGGGATTGATTTCGATTCCGCACCATTGGCGGTTCAGTTCCTTCGCCGCTTTTAGCGTCGTGCCACTACCGGCGAACGGGTCGAGCACTACGTCGCCGGGATTGCTCCACGATGCCACATGGTCTTTTGCGAGCGCGATTGGGAAGATTGCGGGATGCGCGTGCGCGAACATCGCATCATCGGCAGAGCTTCCGCCATTCACTAGATACGACCAGACGTTCCGGCGCGGGACGTTTTCGCGGATGTGGTATTCCTTCTTTTGCACGTTCCCGTTTTTGTCACGCTCGAAGCCTTTCACGCGATGCGTCCGCTTGTCTCCGCAGACGTTGCGGCGTGGTTCGAGTATCGCGTTGAAGGCTTTTGGTTTCCCTTTGGACAGCACCATCATGTATTCCCATGCTTGGTAGTATCGGCCCGAGCCGGTCGGTGGCGGGTTGTGTTTCTCGTATGTCATCGTGTCGTGGACGTTCAGTCCGCACACGTCCTTGAAGTGGATTGCCTGCCTCATGCTCGTCAGCGTCTCGCTTCCGTTCACGGTCGCATCCGCCACCACCCACACGATTACTCCGCCAGGTTTCAGGACGCGCACCAGTTGCGCCGCCAGCGCCTCGAAGTTCCACGAGTGCCCGCCATACGTCCGTAGGTCATCATACGGCGGCGATGTCACCACGAGGTCTATGCAGGCGTCAGGGAAGCCGGAGAGGACTTCTGTATTGTCGCCACAGACAATGCGCCCTAACCAGTCACTGGAGCGAACAGCCGCCCCGCACGTCGTTGGTGATTCGGTAGTCATAGAGGGCGGCTGTCGCTCAGTTCTGCGTTAGCGGAACAAGCGCCGCTCTGCTTCGTGGCCGCTTCGTCGCCTACCTGCTCCGCACCCCCGCCGCCCAAAGGAAACAGATGCGGGGCAAGTTCCGGCGCGTTGAAGAACACAATCTCCGCGTGAAACTCCACGCCTTCAAACACGTTCAGCGGAAGCATCATCAGCGACGTAATCTTGGCCGGGCACTCGTCACGCAGCCATTTCCAGCGCGAGCTGTTCATCCGCTGATTGAGCCGGAACCCCATCGGGCAGAACAAGGCGATTGGCACATTGCCGCAAAGTTTGAGGATTTGCCGCAGGAACACCTCGCTGCCGAGCATCCTGCCCACGCCAAGATTGAACGGCGGATTGCACACCACGAGTTCACAGTCCACGCTCTCGCGCATGGTGAGGAAGTCTTGCCCGTGCTTCACGTCGAAGCCGATTGTTTTGCTGCCCCGTCGCGCGAAGGGCGCGAGCAGTCGCCCGTCGCCGCAAGCCGGGTCGAGAATCGTGCGCGCGTTCGGGAACAGTGCCGCGAGTTCATCGCAGAGCCAGTGTGGAGTCGGGATGTCCTGCCGCTTCGGGTTCGTGCGGTAGTCGTTCCGTTTTACTGTGAGCGGAGACGCCATCAGAAAAGCCCTCCCACTCCGCTCCGCACCTTGGCGCGTTCCGAGCACGAGCGCGGCTCTAAATCGGTTCCGCTAACCATGCGCTCCAGCGAACCGCTGCCTTCCCGTTCAGTTTCCGCGCTCATCGTGACTCGTCTCCTTTCACGCCTTGCGATGCGCCGTCTCCGGCAGCGGTCGCTGAGCTTGAGTCGTTAGCGGAACAAGCGCCGCTGTGGTTCGTGGCCGCGTCGTCGCCTGCCTGCTCCGCGCCTACGCCGCCCAAAGGAACATCATCCCCGACGAGCTTTTTGATTCGTAAAGGATGCCGCAATTTGCGAAGCGCCCTTGCTTCGATTTCACGAACCCTATTCCCGCAAATTCGGAATTGGTCGCCAACTTGTTCCAGTGTCTTTCTGTTCCAATACCGCTCTTTCAAGATGCCTTGCTCCCGACTTGTAAGGTCAGCGAGAACACCATCCAGCGCACAATCAATTTCGGAAGTGTCTTCCGGCTGCGGAGCTTCCAGTCGAAGCGCCTCGTGGCATCCGAGCAGGTTTTCCATCTCGACTTCTGCGGTTTGTTCTACCTTGTATCCCTGACGCAGCCCCTTGAACGTCTCCGGCCATTCAGAAAGCACGTCGAGGTATTCACCAGCCGCGCCCAACGCGGCTTGAATGGCATTTGCCTGTGCCACCGAAGGGCGTCGATTGAGATTCATTATTTGTCCGACTCCGCCGGTCGAAATCCCGCTTCGTTTTGCCAGCTCGGATTGTGACCATCCAAGGCGCTGGAGCATCTCGTAGAGTGCGCCGTGTTTGTATCGCGTGATTGCTGTGATTTTCATATCCGCCTTTGGCTTTAATTGAAATCTCCGCCCACTCCGCTCCGCACCGGGGCGCGTTCCGAGCACGAGCGCGGCTCTAACTCGGCTCCGCTAACCAGGCGCTGCACCGAACTCGCCATTTGGCTTTCAGTTGACGTGTCAGGGTTATTCATGGGTCAGAGTGCTATCGGCGCTTGCTCCCGGCGAGTCGGTGAGCTTTTTGTTGTATTTCCTTCCCTTCGAGGCGGAGTATTCACCCTTCGGAAGCTCCACACGCATTCCTCGAAAGCGGACGCGCAGTTTCATACGGCGAGGCGCAGCATGGTGTCGGCAACCGAGTCGAGGAAGCCGGACTCTTTCAGCTTTTGCAGGCGCTCGCACAGGTCCACAAACTCCTTGAGCCTTGCGACCTCCTCCTTGTAATCGCCGCCAAGAAAGAATTGGCGAACCTCTTTGAGCGGTCCAGTCATCTGCGCAGTCTCAGTGACGACCGCAAACCGAACCTGCCGGATGTCTTCGAGATACCGCTTCGTATCTGCTCGGAACTTCTCCATTTCGCCTCCGATGCCCTGAGTAAGTTCGGCGATGATTTTTCGGGCGTCTTCGGCAGCTTGCACATTTGGCCTTGTCTCCTTTGGAAGCTTGGCGATTTCGAGCGCCAGCCATTGCGACATATCGTCGAGGTTGAACATGGGCTCTCCATTGACCATCTTGATTCTCACGCCGTCTTTCGACACGTAGTCCTTTTGGTTTGGTGGCATTCCGCCTTCTTGCGTGATCGTGGTTTCAGACAGGTTTCCTTTCATGGGTTTCTTCTTTCTTTTTTTGGGTTTAGCCCGAGGCGAGCGCGGGCCTGTGTGATCGCCTTCCTCATCCCTTGCGGGACTCGGCGCATGTCGTGGATTGCTGATTTTCTTTTCATAGATTGGTCCCGGTTCTGGCGGGTGATGTATCCAGTTTGCCTTTGCGAGCAGCTTCGCAGCTTCGCGATTGACTGGCTTCCAGAGCACTTCGCCGCCCGCTACGATTTCCTTTTTCTGCGGCTCGTAGATTCGCAAGACAGGACGCGGCGAGGGCTCCGGTTTTGGATGCGCTTTCTGCCACTGCAAAAGTTGGGCTTGCAGCGCATTCATTAGAAGTCCCCCCGCTCCAAAGATGCACTCTGCTTCGTGGCAGGGTCGTGAACTTCAACGGCGGAAAGATAACCAGCCGCATCAGCAAACACGCCTGTTGGAGTGCTGCCGTGCGGAGTGAGTAGGTCAGGTGTCGTGCTCATGCGCGTGGTTCCGCCGTCGCTGACTTCTGCGCTACACAGTCCTCGCAACGTCATGCGATGAAACCGGAACCACGCTCGGTTCCGGCGTTTTGAGTTCGATCACAGTCGCCATCGCGTCGCGCAGGCACTTGGTCGCCTCGGCTTCGTTTTTGAACTTCACCTTGCGGCGAAGAACGGTCACGGCCTCTCCGAGTGAAAGCGAACTCGCTTCCGCGATCTCATCCTGCGTGAACGCAAGCCCGTCCCGAAGGATCGCCGACGCCTTCGCGTTGTCGGTGATCGACCGTCGCGCTGCGTTCGGCTTGAGTCGGTAGCCGGGTAGCCGCCCCTCGGCGACGCGCACGCGGGCCTCGGCCAAGATTGCTTTTTGCGTGTCGGCCTTCGCTGCGATTTTCAGCGCCTCGAAAAGCAGGGCAAACCGATCCTCCGGCAGATCGGCAATCCCGGCGACGACATCACCCTTCAGCGATCCCATGCGCTCGGCGTACTGATTGCAGAGTAGTTTCGCACGGCAATACCTGCACGCATCCTCAGAAGGCACGCGCGGCGCGAACGGCTTCAACCATTCGCACTCCCATTCAAGAATCTGCGCGTGAGCCAGGTCGAGGTCGGCGCGGTCATACTGCGCGATCGTCAGCTTCTCGGCGTCGTCGATCATGCCGGCGCGCGGCTGCGCAATGGCAACAACGGCATGTTCAACGTCCCACTCCTGCGAGCCCATGACAGCGTAGGCGCGCAGTTGAAGGTTGAGCGGGGCGGGCGTGACTTCGATGAATCCGAACTTTGCGTCCGTGATCACCAGCACCTTCTGATCGGGGTAGTAGCGCCAATGGTCGCAATGGCCGATCATAATTGTGCGCAGCTTGCTCCGCACGCGAAGCTCGCGCTCGTAGCCTTCTGAGAACGGTGCATCCGGCGGAATCGCCATCGCAGCGACCGTGCGCTCGATGACCTCGGCGAAGATTTCCCGCGTCGAAAGCACGAGTTCGATCTGCTTTTCGTCGAGTCCTTCGCATCCCGCGCTGTCTTCCAGCGCGGCGTGCAGGCGGGTGCCTTCCTCGGCGTATTCGCTGTTCTGGTTGGGCAGGCCGAGTTCAGCCGCGTGCGAGCCAGGGCAGCGCACGCGCCTGTGAAGGTTGGAAGGTGACGTGGAGGATCGGATCATGGTTCGGATTTTTTCGGGGTGTAGATGAACATTCCTTGCCTCATCATGCAGTGGAGCACGCTGCCGGACATATTGAGGATGAATGCCGCCGGCATGTGCCGGTTGGTGAAGAACTGAGTGCGTGTGACAATCGCCTTCTTCGCCGCACTCGCTGCGGCGAGTTGCTCCAGCGTGGTGATCTTTTTGCCTTCGGGCATGTTACCCCCTGATCGTCTTCATCGCGCCCTCGGCGGTGGCCCAGTCCTCGATGATGTCAGCGATCCGCAAGGCCGGGATCTCGTCCACGGTCTTGATGTGCTTGAGAGCCGGGAACACGGAGATCGCGAGTTTCACACATTCGTCCTCGGTCCATCCGCCTTCCGCGAGCATCGCGCGCAGCTTTCCGTGGGGTGTTTTGTCAGCAGGAGCGGGATCGCTCGCGGGTGCCGGCGTCTTTTCGGGCGCGGGTTCGGGCTTCGCCTTGGGCTTCTCCGCCTTCGGCTTCGGCTCGGTCTTCTTGTCCGGCGGGATCACTTCTGCCTCGACTGCGCGCGCGTCGGTGAGTTGGGCGCGCGGGATTTCGGAGATCGTCAC
>BJFP01000299.1 GCA_014189875.1 Verrucomicrobiota bacterium
ACGGCCTCACGGGCAATGCGGCGTGGCAGAAGATCGCGTTTGAATTCGACGGCGGCGGAGAGGCAGTCCTCGTAGTGGAGGTTCGTTCGGCAAAGGGTGAGGCGTGGTTCCAGACCGAAAGCCTGCAACTCGTGCGGGTGAAGTAGCGCGCCAGACTCCCTCATGAATCCCCGCATCCTGAAATTCGGACTGCGCTTTGGCTTCGGGCTACGCGGCACGATTTTCGGCGCGGGCGTCGTGGACCTGCTGTGGGCGCAGCGCGATCGCGGCCCGCTCCGCAGCCTCACGATGAATCTCGGCATGTTGCTTTTCGTGACGGACGTCCTGTTCATTGTCGCGCTCAGGAAGCTGAAATCCGGCAGTTGATTTGGGTGGAGCGCGCGTTCCACCGGGGCTTGCGTGGGTGCGGGGGCCTGCGCATTGTCGGCAACATGTTCCGCCGCATCCTCCTGTTCGTCCTCGCGAGTTCCGTCTTTTGCACCGCCGCAGATGGTGATGCCGCGAAGGAGGCGCGCTTTTTGAAGAATACGCGGCAGCTCATCTACGAGGGGAAACGGAGCGGGGAGGGGTACTTTTCGCCGGATGGGAAGCGGCTGATTTTCCAGAGCGAGCGCGAGGCGGGGAATCCGTTTTACCAGATCTACACGCTGGATTTTGAGAGCGGGGACTCTCGGCGCGTGTCGCCGGGCGCCGGCAAGACGACTTGTGCGTTTTTTCAGCCGGGGACGGATCGGGTGATCTTTGCGAGCACGCACGAAGATCCGGAATCGGCGGCGAAGCAGAAGGCGGAGATCGAGATGCGCGGGAGCGGGAAGCAGCGGCGTTATTCGTGGGATTACGACAGCACGATGGAGATTTATTCGGCGAAGGCGGACGGGACGGACATCGTGAACCTCACGAAGTCGCCGGGCTACGACGCGGAAGGGTCGTTTTCGCCGGATGGGAAGCAGATCGTCTTTTGCTCGCTGCGCTCGGCTTTTCCGCTGGAAAAACTCATGCCGGAGCAGCGCGCGCGGTTCGAGAAGGACCCGGCGTACTGGGGCGACATTTACATCATGAATGCTGATGGCTCGAATGTCCGCCGGCTCACGGAGGCGCCGGGCTACGACGGCGGGCCGTTCTTTTCGCCGGACGGGAAGCGGATCGTGTGGCGGCATTTCGACGAGAGCGGGATGATCGCGGATGTGTGGACGATGGCGACGGACGGGAGCGACAAGCGGCGCATCACGGACTTCAAGTGCATGTCGTGGGCGCCCATTTTTCACCCGGGCGGGAAGTATCTCATCTTCACGGCGAACAAGCTGGGCTTCGACAATTTCGAGCTGTTCCTCGTGGACGCGGAGGGCAAGCACGAGCCGGTGCGGGTGACGTTCACGCCGGGCTTCGACGGGCTGCCGGTGTTTTCGGCGGACGGGAAAAAACTGTGCTGGGCGAGCGGTCGGACGAGCGATGGGAAGTCGCAGATTTTCCTCGCGGACTGGAATGATGCGGAGGCGCTGAAGGCGATCGGTGAAGCGCCGCTGCGTGTAGCTGCCGATGGAACGAGGCAGGCTGATCCAAACGCGGAAGTCGGAACGGTGCGCGCGGAAAAGCCAGCCCGCCTCCTGCCGTCGGCGGTTACGGTGGATTGGGAGTCACTGCGATCTGAGATTTCTTCCGACGATCTGAAGCTCGAAGTAGGACTGCTCGCGGATGACGCACATGCGGGCCGTGCGGTGGGCAGCGATGGAGCGAAGCTCGCCGCGGAGTGGCTCCGTGAATATTTCGCAAAGGCTGGATTGCAGCCGCTGCCGGGGAGCAAGTCGTACTTCCAGGAGTTCGAATTCAACGCGGGAGAGCGGCTGGTGCCTGGAAAGAATACGCTTCATGTCTCGAACGGAGGCGACTCGACGCCGCTCGTGTTCGACAAGGAATTCCGCACGCTTGCGTTCAGCGATGAGGGCGCGGCGGAGGGCGCGGTGGTGTTCGCGGGTTACGGCCTGAGCGTGCCCGAGGGCGCGGGGCAGCAGCGTTACAACAGCTACGAGGGGCTGGATGTGAAGGACAAGGTCGTGCTTATCCTCCGTTATGTGCCCGAGGATGTGGAGCCTGCGCGTCGCACGCATCTCAACCGCTATTCGGGCCTGCGCTACAAGGCGATGATGGCGCGCGAGCGCGGCGCAAAGGCGGTGCTCGTCGTGACGGGCCCGAACTCTCCAAATGCTGGCGAGCTTCTCCCGCTCATGGGCGATGGCAGCAGCGCGGGGAGCGGAATCATCGCGGCATCCATCAGCGCCGATGCGGCGGCGGCATTGCTCGCGCCGAGCGGGAAAAATCTGAAGGACTTGCAGAAGGCGCTCGATAACGAGAACCCGCACGCGGAGGGCGGCTTCGTGCTGAAGGGCGTGAAGGTGAAAATCGCAGCGGCGGTGGAGCACATCCACAAGACGGATCGTAATGTGATCGCGTGCATCCCCGGCGAGACGCACGAGTGGATTGTCGTCGGCGCGCACTACGATCATCTCGGGCTCGGCAAAGGAAACTCATCGCTCGCGCGCAAGGGCGAGGAGGGAAAAATCCACCACGGCGCGGATGACAATGCGAGCGGGACGGCGGCGGTGATCGAGATTGCGGCGGCGCTCGCAAAGAGCGCTCCGAAGCCGAAGCGTGGAATTATTTTCGCTCTTTGGAGCGGCGAGGAGATCGGGCTGATCGGCTCGAACTCCTTCATCGAGAAGCCGCCCGTGGATCTCAAGACCGTCGTGGCCTACATCAATTTCGACATGGTGGGACGCTTGAAGGACAACAAGCTCACCATGCAGGCCGTCGGCTCCTCGAAGGTGTGGCCGCGGCTGTTGGAGAAGCGCAACGTCGCCGCGGGCTTCGCGCTCACGCTGCAGGAGGATCCGTATCTGCCGACGGACGTGACGAGCTTCTACCCGAAGCGTATCCCGGTGCTGAATTTCTTCACCGGCTCGCACGACGACTACCACCGCCCGAGCGACACGGCGGACAAGCTCGACTACGACGGCCTCGCGCGGATCGCGAAGTTTGCGCGCGCCATCGTCGAGGACGTTGCGACTGCGCCCGAGCGGCCCGATTTTTCGCGCGTGGAGCGCAAGGAGCAGGGTGGGGGACGCGACACGATGCGTGCGTATCTCGGCAGTATCCCCGATTACGCGACCGAGGTGAAAGGCGTGAAGCTCAGCGGTGTCCGCGGCGGCAGCCCGGCGGAGAAAGGCGGAATGAAAGGCGGTGACGTGATCGTGGAATTTGGCGCGCAAAAAATCGCGAACATCTACGACTACACGTATGCTCTCGATGCCGTGAAGATCGGGCAGCCTGTGAAGATGATCGTCGAGCGCGAGGGGAAGCGTATTGAGTTGAATGTGACGCCCGAGGCGCGGAGGTAGGCTAAGGGACTCCACCATTGAGGCAAAGGCCTGTGCTGGTTTAGCAACGCAGTCATGTCATTCGAGCAGGATTACCCCGGACTTCAGCAGGCGCAGCGGAAAAGGCCGCTGCTCCGGGTGCTGATCGTTTTTGGAGTCGCTCTGCTATACGCGTTGTTCTGTCGGCTGATTTTCGGGTGGAAGGAACTGTATGAGTTTTTTCCAATCGTCTCCATCTCATTCCTCACTCTCGTGCCGATGGCGTTCGGAGGTCTCACGACGTTTCTCGGTTACCGTTTTGGCGGCCCATCAGCGTATTGGATTTATGTGGCGCCGATGCTTGTGGCGTTGCTCGGGTTCATAGGATCTTTTCTCGTCCACCTCGAAGCGCTGCTGTGCCTCGTAGTGGCGGCTCCCATCATGCTGCCGATGGCGATGATTGGCGGGCGGATCATGGCGTGGCTCCTGTATCACCGCTCGACCAGGCTTTATGTGAGCGTCATCGTGCTCCTGCCCTTTGCGGTCGCACCGATTGAGGCGCGGTGGAAGGCCCCGCCGGAACTTGTCTCCATCGAAGACAGCATCCATATCCTAGCCTCCCCGTCGGACATCTGGGCGGAGATCGCAAGCGTGCGGACCATCGCCCGTGAGGAAGTTCCCTTCCGCTGGATTTACCTGCTGGATTTTCCCCGTCCCATCGCCGCCACGCTGGATCGCGAGGGCGTGGGCGGGCAGCGGCGTGCGACATTCGAGCGCGACGTCTCGTTTTTCGAGACCGTCACCGACTGGGAGCCGGAGCGGACGATTGCGTTCACGATCAAGGCCGACCCTGAGTTCATTCCGCACACGGCGTTCGATCAGCACATCATCGTCGGAGGGCGGTTCTATGATGTGCTGGACGGCCGTTACGTCATCCGGCGCGAAGGGGATGGATGCCGCCTCCTGCTCACGAGCACGCACCGTCTCTCGACGCGTTTCAATGCCTACGCCGGGTGGTGGAGCCGATTGGTGATGAACCAGATCCAATCCTCCATTCTCACAGTGATCAAGAATCGTGCGGAATTGCGCGCTGCACAGGGCGCGCGCGGATAAACGGATTCCTTTGGTTCGGAAAAGCGCAGTTGACCCGCTTTCCGCGCAGCCCGTAGCATCCGCGCCTCACAACCAAAAACCTCACACCTTGGACTTAAAAGAAATCAAAGAGCTCATTGCGCTCATGAGGAAGAACGACCTCTCCGTCTTCAAAATGGAGAGCGAAGGATTCAAAATCACCCTGAAGAAGGGGAACGACTTCCAGCCGGTCGTCCACCATGCGGCACCCGCTGCCGCATCTGTCGCAGCCCCGGCCGCCGCGCCCGCAGCAGTGGCTCCCGCGCCTGTGGTGAGCGACAAGCTGAAGGACATCGCCTCGCCGATGGTCGGCACTTTCTACGGCTCGCCGTCCCCGGATGCGCAGCCGTTTGTGAAAATCGGCCAGGACGTGGATGAAAACTCCGTCGTCTGCATCATCGAGGCGATGAAGGTGATGAACGAAATCAAGGCGGACGCTCGCGGCACCATCGCGGAGATCGTCGCGGAAAATGGCAAGCCGGTGCAGTTCGGCCAGGCGCTGTTCCGCATCGTGCCGAAGTAGCGCAATTCTCGATTTTCGATTGCGGGATTTTTGATTTGGAAATCCGCAGACGGAGCACACGCCCGACAGTCGAAAATCGAAAATCGAAAATCGAAAATGTTCAAAAAAGTCCTCATCGCGAACCGTGGCGAAATCGCCCTCCGGGTCATCCGCGCCTGCAAGGAGCAGGGCATCAAGACGCTTGCAGTTTATTCGGAGGCGGATGTGGATTCGCTCCACGTCCAGCTTGCCGACGAGGCAATCTGCATCGGGCCGGGGCCGAGCAACCAGAGCTACCTGAAGATTGACCGCATCATCAGCGCGGCCGAGGTCGGCGATGCGGATGCGATTCATCCCGGCTACGGATTCCTGAGCGAGAACGCGCACTTCGCGGAGGTGTGCGCGAGCTGCAACATCAAGTTCATCGGGCCGCCGCCCGCGGC
>BJFP01000300.1 GCA_014189875.1 Verrucomicrobiota bacterium
GGTACCACCACATGTTTCCCGGATCCTCCACGAATGAGGGCGTGACGTTCACGGTGAAAGGGAGCCGGTACCGCTGAAATATTGGATAAGCCACGGTCACGTTGTCCCGGTAGCCATCATCAAACGTAAAGGCGACGAATGGTCTGACCTTCCGACCGGATGTGAGAATCGAATGCACCTCGTCGAGCGAGATCACTTGGATATCACGGGCATTCAGGTGACGGATCAACGACTCCAGGGAATCACCCGATATCTCGAGCGCCGCATTCGGGCTGACCCAGGACGAATCCGACCCGTTCACAACGCGGTGCTGGCAGAGAATGGATCCGATTCCCGAGTAAATGGGCCGAAGCGCCTTGGTCAGTAAGTTAACGGCGGCCTTGCGCAAAAAACGTTTCATTGGATTCGATGGTCAGGAATTCCGCCGGATGGCATCAGGTTTCCGAGTCGCGTGCATGGACGCGACGCACGATTCATAGAATTCGACATTTCTCCGGATCCAGTCGCGCTTGTTGAATAGTGCGAGCACTCGCCGGCGACCTTCCGCACCGAGCCGCGCTGCCAGCTCCGCGTCGTCGAGAATCAGCCGGATTTTCTGCGCAATATCGCCAGAATCCAAGGGGTTGCAGAGCAGACCGGACACACCGTCCTCAATGACTTCCGGGCCGGGGCCGGTTTTTGAAAAAATGGTTGGCCGACCAACTGCCATCGCTTCAATCGGCGCGATTCCGAACGATTCCATGTGCGAAGGATAACAGCACACGTTCGCGCGGCGAAGGTGATGCAGGATGCCGACCTCGCGATCGAGCCACCCCAAGAAGGTGACGCGTCCCCGAAATTCAGGTCGTACCCGTTCTAGCAACGCATTGAGATAGTTGCGTCCACCGGGCTTGGTGCGTGCGTCCTGGCCGATCACGGCCAGATGCGCCTCAGGATGCGATTGGCACACCAAGTTCATGGCATCCAGCAATTGCTCAATTCCCTTCTTCGGATTGACGGAATTCACAAACACAATCAATCCTGGTTCCGTTTCGTCCGTTCTCGACGGCGAAAACACTTCGGCCGCCACCGCGTTGTGGATCACTGTACCGGCGTGTTGCGTAACGTTGCTCAACGACAGCGTTTTCGAGAATACATACCTTGAAGGGCCAATCCAGAAATCGGCCATCTTCAAAGTTCGCCGCTCCAGATTGTGCTCCAACTCGTCGCCCGCCCTGGCGAGTTCGCGGTCGAAGAATAAGCTCGATCCGTGCAACCGGCATGTAACTGGGACTCCCTTCGGCCCGCCCCACGGCAGCCATCCGGCGTAGTCAGAAACTTCGATGATATCGAATGGCCGACGCACTTGTTCATGTGCCAACCAGCGACGCAATCGCCATCGGTCGAACCAAGCCCCCGCCCGGTAACGCAACCAGACCGATGAAGTCTTCAGCCGAACCACCCTCGGCCCGCTGCCAAGTTTGGGGGAGTCAAAGTTGGCGCAATGTTTACCGTAAACACCCACCACAGTGACTTCATGGCCGGAGGTCGCAAGCCCCTCGACAAGGTCGTGATTGAAGGTTCCGATCCCACCACTGCGCTCGCAGTTGCCAGCCAAAAAATCATTGGAAATTAATCCTATGTGCATAGTGCAATTGTTAACTTGCAATCATCATTTTCTCGATGTCCACTGAGGATCGAGCACCGCCGCACGTGCGGCTTGAAAGACTTCCTCGGGCTGAATGGCCGAGAGGCACTTACGGTCATAGGGACAAGGCCCATCCAGCCAGCACGGGGCGCAAGGCACCGCGCTGTAGAACGGCCGCACGAACGGATAACGATAACCCTCGCTCGATTCGTAACCTCCATAGATGATTATCGACCGGACCTCGAAGGCGCTGGCGACGTGCATCCCGGCGGAAACCGGCCCTATGAAAACTGAAGCCTGGGAAATTATCCACGCAAAGTCCACAATCGTGGTTAGCCCTGCCAACGCGTGGAAGCGGCCGCCAAACTCATGGTTGGGAAAGAATGTTATTGTCCCCAGTTCCACCACGTCGAATTCCGCGACCAGCAGACGGATCAATTCCTTCCACGATTCGAGTGACCATTGCTTGTTTGGCGTATATCCACTGGTCTGCGGTTGAATCATGATCAACGGCTTCTGGAGCGCATCGATCTTGGCCCTCACCCCTGGCGACGGAGTCACATCGAACAGGTCTGGTTGATCGTTCTGCAATCGTAACCCCACGCATTCCGCCAAACGTATGACAACCGCCCGGGCAGGCGGCCGTGACGGACCATACGTGAGTCGGATGGCGCCTCGGATAGCATCCGCGGAATAGGGCTCCACCACATCGATATTTGCATTCGACCGAAACAGCCCGGAATGCCGCGTGATAAAGGTAACACGGCATCGCGGGTTGCGTCGCCGGATTTCTCGGAAGACCGCTGTACACATTACCTCGTCGCCAATCCCTCCTCCGTCTGAATAGAGACGAAGTTGCGCGCGTTCAAACGGTTTGCGCAATGGCCGCGGCCAGCGCCAGCGGATGAAAGTATCCGCACCGCGCCTTCCCAAAAAGCCAAGAACACTATTGGAAAGCGGCCTCTTCTTGTAGACTAGCCAAACGCGAAGGTTGTGAAGCAATTTTTTCAAAATCGAACTCCCGAATCACTGAAAGCCGACAAAAATGCAAGCGAATAACTCCTACCAGGCGGGCGCAGCGGAAAACCGGAGAAAATTTTGGAGCAAAACCGGACAGGGGCTGAGGGGGAGCAATGGACGAAGACGGTAAGCCAAGCTCAGTCAGAATGAGGCTGTCTCGGTTCGCTGGACACCGAGGGGGGCGGCGGGGACAGGGGAACACCAAAACCATGGAAGCGAAAACCGACACACGAGAACTGCGCAAGCGTTATGATGAAGGGTTCAAGCGCGACTGCGTCGCGCTGCTGGCAAAGAGCGGCAAGGGCCTGAAGGCGTTTGCGGCGGAGATGGGGATCAAACGCTGGAACCTGAGGGACTGGCGGAGGCTTTACCGCACGCCGGAACCGCCGCGCAGTCCCGAACAGGCGGAGTCGGAGTTGCTGAGGCTGCGCCGTGAAAATGAGAGCCTGCGGGCGCAAAGGGACGTTTTTAGAGAATGCCTTGGGCATCCTTGCCGGACCGCTGCCGAGCGTTACGCGCGCATGAAGGCGATGGAGCACGAGCACGCCATCACCGAACTGTGCGAGGCGTTCGCGGTGTCGCGCAGCGGCTATTACCGCTGGCGCGACGCCACGCCCGGCGAGCGTTCGCGCGAGGATGCCCAGATCACCGAAGTGCTGTGCGCGCAGGGCATGCGGCACTCGCAGCGCCGCATCGCGCGGCTCATGCGGGCGGCACGACTCCACGGCGTGCAACGCGGGCGCTTCAAGCCGCAATGCGTGACGCGGGAGCGTCCTCCATTTTGTGCGGAGCGCATCCTGCATGGCCGCCGGCGCGGCAAACCACCGACAGCAACCACAGGCGCGAGCCCGCGCGAGCCCGCGCCCAACTGGCTGGACCAAATGCCGATGCCCTCGGCCCCCAATCAAATCTGGGTGGCCGACATCACGTATGCCTGGACCGAGGAAGGCTGGCTCTACGTCGCCGGCGTGCTCGACCTTTGCAGCCGCCGCATCGGCGGCCCGGCCTCTGCCGGACATCTGGAGACCAGCCTGCCCGAGGCCGCGCTGCGGCAAGCCGTCCTGGGACGCGAACTGCCCGCGGGCCTGCTCCATCACAGCGACCGCGGCGTGCAATACGCCAGCGAGCACTACAGCCGGATGCTGGAACTGCACGGCATCACCCCGAGCATGAGCCGCCGCGCCAACTGGTACGACAACGCCCACATGGAAAGCTTCTGGGGCACGCTCAAGCCCGGACTCATCAGCCGCCGCCGCTTCACCACACGGCATGAGGCATGGCTGGCGATCTTGGACTATGTCGAAACCTTCTACAACCGCGTGCGGCGCCACAGCGCACTCGGCTATCAATCCCCTGTGGACTACGAACACCAACTGAACTAACAACCAACCATCCCCGCCGCCCCCCTCGATATCCACCAAACCGAGACAGCCTCAGAAGGAGGAAGAGGGTGAGGGATGACCCGCAACTGGCGTTCGGGATCGAGGATGACGGTGAGGGATTTAAGGCGGGTTGGAGCGATGGGCCAGCGGCGGCCGAGCAGTTCAATGAAGTGGTCGTTTGAACAGCGGCGCTGGAGATGGATGGCGAAGTGCAGGCCGCAGAGCGCTGATGCCGGACCGGCTAAAGCTTGGAGCGTCTTTCATCGAAGGCGGACTGCCACGCCGTGTCCTGACGGAGACTCGTGGCGCAGCTGCGGTAGTGCGCGTTGTGCGAGGATATCTCTATTGCGAGCAGAAGGCGTTGGCCGGTTTGAAAAGGTAGCACCGACGGCACAGTCGCAAGCGACGGGCGCCTCGGTCGTCTCGCTGGGCAGGAAGCGGTCGGCTAGAATCTTGCCCGAATGTTCGTCGATGGTGGGCAGGAGGATGGGCTTGCTCGGAGCCGGTCACCAGTCGTGAGGAGAAGATTCGTGCTGCCAGAGTTTGCCGATGGAACCGGCCTAGCAGCCACGGCGGGGTTTTGGGCTGGGCTTGGCTTGGGCACAGCCATCTCTGGCAGATGCGGGCGGCACCACGCGGCGACGGCGGCGCGGGGACTCGTCGGCGAGCAAGGAGGAATTGAGCGGACGGCAATGCAGGATGAACTCTCAGGCGAACCCGGCAGCCTGCGGGGACTAGGGCGCGGCGGGATCGGTCACCAAGCGATGCCGCAGCGCATCGAGCTGGGAGTAGCTGATTTCCAAGCCTGGGAGGGCGGGGCAGACGTCGCAACGGCCCGCATCGAAGTCGGCGAGCACGGAGGACAGGCGGTGGCAGAATTGCTTTTCATCAACGCAGCGGACACGGTCTGCCACCCTGCGGAAAGCAGCGCAAACGTGCGGGAGAGGAATTTTGCATCTGCTTTTGTGGCGCGGTCCAGCGGCACAAGAGCGGACATCCACACGAGCAGTCACGATCTGTCTGCTTTTACCCCAACCCCGGCACGCGATAGCGTCCGCGCCACGGTCTTTGCCCCACATCATCAGGCACCCTTATGCGCGATAACGGGCAATTCCGAGCCACGCAGTTTCGTTCAAACTCTCACGATACCGGGCCGGCGCGAGCGCGGCTACGTAGATGCCGATCCCGACGCGCATAAAGATGAATCTCGCGATTGCTAAGCGGCGGCCGGGAACGAGGAAACCTCATCCGCGCCGCTTCGATGAAACATCGCGCGCCAGACTGGGGGCCGCCGCTGCTGTGTTGAAAGATTGCCTTGCGTCCGTCTTCCAAGCTGACTTCATTCGGAATCCCGATCGTCAACGTTTCATGACCGCCAACTGCCCGTCCTGCACCA
>BJFP01000301.1 GCA_014189875.1 Verrucomicrobiota bacterium
GGCGTCACAGGCGGAAAATGGATGGCGCTGCTCATCGCTGCGGGCCTCCTCGCCCACATCGGCTCGATGCAGTGGATTGGCCCGCGTGTGACCGCGACGATGGGCGAAGACACCCGCGTGCTGCGTCCCTTCTCAATCGTGAACACGGGCGGCATCCCGATCTACGCGACGCTCGCGCAGACGGCGATCGCGGCCTTCATGCTCGCCACGGGATCGTTCAAAAGCGTGCTCACCTACGTGCAGTTCACGATCACGCTCTGCTCCGCGCTCGTCGTCATTGGCGTCTTCGTCCTCCGCGTGCGCGAGCCGAATCTGCCGCGTCCCGTGCGCGCGTGGGGCTACCCCGTCACACCCGCGATTTTCCTCATCGTGAACGGCTGGATGCTCTGGCACGTCTTCGCCGAGAATCCGAAGGAATCCCTCGCCGGCCTCGGAACCATCCTCTCGGGACTCGTGGTGTTCTACCTTTCTCCGAAGCAGAAAAAGTAAACCGCGCGCGCTCCGGCACCGGGGCGGAGTCTGTTGAAGGACAGGGTGTCGTAACGCGGGCAATCCTGCCCGCAGTTCCAACTCCCCGGGTGGAGTCGGCGGACAGGATTGTCCGCATTAGAGCAGTGCCGCCCTACCCCTTCCGGTCCTTCCGCTTTTCCAGCCCCGGCAGCGTCGCCACGATCTTCATCGTCTCCATGCTTACCCCGCCGTCACCGGCACGAGCGTCATCGTGTCGTTGCCGAAGATATCCACCACTTTCACGGCGATGGTGTAGCGACCGGCCTTGGGATACGTGTGCGGGCCGCTTTTGAGTTCCAGTTCCCGGCTCTGCCGCGTGCGGAAGCTCTGCCATTCGTTCTCGAAGATGTAGGCGCCCGTCCAGCGGTCCTCGAAGTCCACGAACTCGCCGGCGTCCGCCTTCACCACTCCGGGCAGTTCGCCTTCCACGCCCATGCGGATCGGCACCTTGATGATCTCCTTCCTGTTCTCGTAGTCGAAATCCACGGCCCAGTAATCCACCCAGTCGGTCCATTGCTTCGTGAGCACGTCGCGGGTTTCGATGCCGTGCTTGTCCTTGCTGATCTTGATGAGCTTGCCCTGCTCGCACACGACTTCGCTCTTGCCGGCTTTCAGGTCCGCCGCAATCGCATCGGCGATGCCCTGCGAGTAATAGACCGAGAAATCCGTCAACTCGACGGCGATGGCGAGCGGATGCTTCTTGTCCTTGCGCTCGGTGACTTCGATGTAGGCCACATCGGCGAAGCGCACCTGGCCTTTTTCTACGGCGCGCTTGTCGAAGACTTCCGGCGGGATGGTCTTGGGCGCGAGGTCTATCCCCTTCTGCTTCGCCTCGTCCAGCACGGCGGGGAACAGGCCCATCTCAAACTCGAACGCCAGCACGTCCACGCGCGACGCCCCGCGCTTGCGGCATTCCGTGATGACTTCCTCCACGAACAACCGCCCCACGGGCAGGTTGATCGGGCCGACGACCACGAGCCGCCCGCCGTTCTTGCCGTGGAAGAAAGCCGCATCCGGCAACGGCTCGGCGCGGTAGGCTTTCAGGATCAAATCGCGGAACTCCTGTTCCTTGCGGGCGAGGGCCTGCTCCTTCTTTTTGCCGGTGAGCCGCCCGGCGACGTTGAGATAGGCCTGGCGCTCGTAGCGGCCGAGGTTGAGCACCTCGAAGGCGCGGAAGGGCTGGCCGCCGGCCTTCAACTCGCGCTGCACCTGGATGAGCCGCTTGCGCGTGGTGTGGATGCCGAACTTGCCGAGGTCGGTGGCGATCCATTTGCGCCCGAGCTTTTCGGCCACGGCGGCGGTCGTGCCGCTCCCGCAGAAAAAGTCCGCCACCAAATCGCCTTCGTTGCTGCTCGTGCGGATGAAGCGTTCAACGAACGTCTCGGGCTTTTGCGTAGGGTAATCCAGACGCTCGTTTGAGAGATTGTGCATCGCGCCGACATCATCCCAAATGTCTTGCAACGGAACGCCTGGAGCTTCGTCTTCAAAAAACTTCAAGCGCGGCATTCCGCCTTTGTCCTTGGGCCAATGAATACGGCCTTTGGCATCGAGCGCGTCCATGTTGTCTTTCGTCATTGCCCAGCAACGACTGCCCGTCGGAGTGATCCCTTTCCAAGTGTAGATTTGCCCGCTGGAAGCACGCATCATTGACGCTGTGAGGTCGCGCCGCGCGTAACGGCGTCCCTTTTCATCCACTTGGTCAAAAAACATATCCACGTATGCCTTGTCGTATTTCGCGTATTGCTGATTCCAAATCCATCGGTCGCTCTTGGTGAGAAAAAAAACGGTGTCGTGAATCGCCCCATAGTTGTTTGTGACGTTCGCGTGTGCTGACGTGCGTTTCCAAATCATTTCAGCTCGGCTGTTATCACGCCCAAAGACTTCCTCGGCTATTGCCCGGATGAGATGGCTTACTTTTGACCCGATGTGGATGTAGATGCTTCCTTCGTTATCCATCAAATCGCGCATGAGGATGAGGCGTTCGTAAATCATGGCGATGAAGGAATCCGCGCCGCGCCCCCAGGTGTCGCGGTAGGCGATTTGTTCGAGGAGGTTCGGCTCTTTGTGGAAGGTCTCGCCGCCAATCTCGATGTCCATGCTGAAGTCCGCGCCCACGTCGAAGGGCGGGTCAATGTAGATGAGCTTGAGGCCGCCGGCGTCCTCGATCTGGCGGCGGAGCGCGCCGCTCTTGAGGGAGGCGAGGATGAGCTTGTTGTCGCCCCAGATGAGTTTGTTGGTCCAGCCCTTCACCTGCCGCCCGCCGCTATCGAGTTGGAGGCCGAGTTCCTCGTCGTCGCGCTTTTCCTTCCGGGGCTCGTCAATGTGTTCGAGGGTCTGGAAGGGGAGGATGGCGGTGCAGACTTCGCGGGACTTGCCGTTCCAGACGAGTTCGACCTCGCGTTTGTCGGCGAAGAGGAGGAAGCGGTATTTCTCCGGGAGCGGCTTGCCCTGCTCGATGAGCTTGATGAGGTCGCGCTTCTCGGCGTCGGTGAGGTCGTAGGCGGATGAGTCGGGGCGGGGCATGATTGGGACGGCTAAAGTAGGCCTAAAGGGGTTCTAAAGACCCAATGAGCCAAATGAGTCTTTGAAAACGAGCCATATAAGACATTGAAAATCATTATCTTACGTTCTTTGGAACAGAATCATTTGGCTCTTGAGCCAAAGAAAGGGGCTTTAGAGCGTCTTTAGCGGGATGGGCAAACCAACGCGCCCACCGCCGTGTGCCATGAAGAGCGATCCGCTTCTCTGCTCGCAGTTCGTTGAGCAAATGCCGGACTGAAGACCGGGACAACGCGGGCAGCACCTGACACAGCTCCGCCAGTGGCGCCCCCTCAGCAGCGTTGTCGTGGAGATGTTTTTCGAGGAGAGCCTTGTTTGTTTCATGATCAAGCCCTCGCTTGTGCGTGTAGGTTCCTTTGGCCCCCAAGGCGGAGTGGAGTCCGCGGGAGAGTATGTAACGCACACCGCGTCCGCGTCTGACCGCTTCGACCGCGCCCGCCTCGACCAAGCGCGGAAGCCGGGCGTGGAGGGTTTCGCTCAACGGCTGCTCACGCCGCAACGCATCAAGCGCAAGAAAGTCATGTGTCGAGAAAGTCCCAAGGCGTTCCTCTCCGATTCGTTCCAGAAACCGGATGAACGCGGAATCCTGCACCGTGCCTGAAAGGGTGAGACGGACTTCGTGCGCTGCAGAGCCGGTGAAATCGGGGAGCGGTTTGCTCTGTCGAACGGCAGTCTCCACCATGAGGTTCATCCCCTGGCCGGAGCGCTCGATCAAACCGCACTTGCCCAAGACCTCGGCGAGTCGGCGGTTGCGCGGGTTTTGCTGGTCGAGAATGTTTTCCGGCGTGATGCCCGGCGGGAAGCCGCCGGGGCTCACAATTTCGAGGCGGCGTGGAAACTGGCGCACGAAAACGGAACCCCCGAGCCGGTAGTCACGATGGGCGACCGCATTGAGCAGGGCCTCGCGAACGGCAGTTTCGTCAAAGGTGGGGATGTCGTAGCGAAAGAGACCATCCTGATAACTCTGGCGGTCGTTGCGCAGATTGACTTGCTGCCAGAGGCGATCGTGAATGGAAAAGAAGCCTTCCCGGAACTCGACGCGCTCCTGCGCCGGACCTGACGCCTCGGATGAGCGGTATTCAAAGACGATCTCAGCCTGTGCCAGGTGCCGTCCCAAGGCTTCACGGGTGCCAAAGAGAATCAATGCCGCGACGTTCAGCCGACCCTCGATGAGCAATTCCGCATTACGGAGCAATTCCTCGTCGGTCCACCCCTCGATCCGTGGGTTCTTGGCCTTACGCGCCCACCGCTTCCGAAAGTCCGCAAGCGCTTCCGGTGCAAGGTCGCGGAGCGTGGCAGAGCAGGGCTCCGCCGAGTAGTCCGGGCCGGATTCGGCAAACATGGCGCGCAATTCGTTTTCGGGAATCGGCACAAGATCATCACCCGCACGACGCAGGTATCGCCCGTCATACTGCCATGCGGTGCCGGGCAAACGGGACGGAACGTGGATGATGAGAACGCGTTTGGCGTGATGATGGTATTCCTCGACGGGAACGCGATGATGCAAGCGTTCGTACAGTCCGGCTTCGGTCCGGCCCGGTTCGGCAAACGCCGCAGTGCCGACGACATCGCGCGGACGACGATCGGATACGCCTAGAATTACCTTGCCCCCACCTTCGTTGGCCAGTGCAACGCAATAATCGAGCAACGTCTCGAAATCAAAGTTGCGAGTCGCGGATTTGAACTCAAGGCGAACTCCCTCCGGCTCCGCAAGCCAGCTCTCAAACTGTTCGGGCGTCGTCATGCCTTGTATTCGGTGAAGCTCGCGACGAGCGCGGCAAGCGTCTTCGGAAGGTGCGCTTCAAAGCCGGTCTGATCCACGAACACGAAATCGTAGGACTGGCCGTTCTCCTCGGCGGCAGTGGCGTCGGCGCACCATTGGCGAAGACGGGCCATCTTCTGCGGGAGATCGATCTCCTCGCGGCCTTTGGTCTCCACGATCCAGATTTTCCGGTCCGTGGTGCGGACGATGAAGTCGGGCGTGTAGTTCGACAGGTCGCCGTTGGCCTTCACGTAGTCGAGCTTGAAGCCAACCGCGAGGTAGTTCTTGGCGAATGCCTGCACGTCGGCGGCGTCCTCTAGGAACGCGGCGAAGCGGAGTTCGAAGCCGCCGGAGTTCGGCTCGCCGACGATGCGGTTGAAGATGCACTTCTCAGCCGGGAGATGCTGGCGCCACTCGGTGCGGAAGGGGCGCATTTCCTTCAGGCGAATCCGATCCTCGATATGCGTCGTGCCCGCCTCCTGCACGGTCAGTGCATTGATGGCGACCTTGAACGCGTCGTAGAGGATTTTTCCCGCGTCTGGCTCGGAGAGGTTCCGGAGGACGACGGGGTCTTCA
>BJFP01000302.1 GCA_014189875.1 Verrucomicrobiota bacterium
CTAAGACCACGTCCGTCGATGTTCGTTGACGTGCATGGTTGTTCTGCATCGCAGCGATATACTGGCAGAATGCGGCCTCGGCAAGCCTGCTGCTTCACGAATCGCTCCTACAAGGTTGCAAGAGTCACGATCGTCACCCGAAGCATTCAGGCTGCCCCGTCGCAGCGAGGACGGAGCGCCACAGGCCATTGGCGGGGTCAAGTCGCTTGGTGCGCGTTGCGAGGAGTTCGATCGGGACGTGAATGAAACGGTCGTGCAGCGAGCCGATGATCAGGCCGGTCTTGCCGGCCATCGCGGCGTGGACGGCATTCCGGGCGAAAAGATTGCAGAGGATTGCGTCTTCGCAGTTCGCCGACCGGCTGCGAATCTGGTAGCTGGGGTCGAAATAACGGACGACGACCGGAATGCCGTCCGCTTTGAAGAATGCCTCAATCTGCTCGCGCAGGAACGGACCGATGTCTTTGAGTTTCACGTTACCCGAGGCGTCGCGCCCGGAAGCGTTCGCTTTCAACAAGTCCTGCCCGGAGCCTTCCGCGACGGCGATGACCGCGTGCGATTTTGAGAGCATCCGCTCCTTCAACGCGGCGAGGAAATGGCCGAGCGAGAACGGCACCTCGGGGATGAGCGTAAAGTTCACGTCATGGTTCGCGACGGTCGCGCCGGCGGCGATGAAGCCCGCGTGGCGGCCCATGAGCTTCACGAGGCCGATGCCGCCGGGGATGCTGCGCGCCTCGGTGTGCGCGCTTTCCAAGACGCGGCATGCTTCTTCAAGTGCGGTGACGTAGCCGAAAGTGCGCGAGACGAAGGCAACGTCGTTGTCGATGGTCTTCGGCACGCCGACGACGGAGAGCGGATAACCGCGGCGGCGCGCCTCGTGATGAAGATCGCTCGCGCCGCGTTGCGTGCCGTCGCCGCCCACGGTGAAAAGGATGTTCACACCGCGCGCAATGAGATTCTCCATGGCCAAACCAATGTCCACCGGTCCCCGGGAGCAGCCGAGGATCGTTCCACCTTTCTGATGGAGGTCTCGTATGAACTCCGGAGTGATCGGAACCGGTTCGGTGCCACGTGCCGGATCCAGCCCCAGGTAGCCGCCTTGAAATCCGAGCACTTCGGCGACTCCGTAGCCGTAATGGAGTTCGAGGAAAAGCGAGCGGATGACGTTGTTCATCCCCGGGCACAAGCCGCCACACGTCACGATGCCGGCGCGTGTTTGCTTCGGATCGAAGTAGAGCTTCGCGCGAGGGCCAGCGAGTTCGAAGTCGAGCCCCGGTTCAGCGCCGCCTTCGATGTGCTCGGGAATGCGGATGGCGTCGCTGATGGTGTGGCTGCAGTGCGAGTCGAAACGGGGTTCACCGAGGATTGCCGTGTTCATTGCAGGAGCCAGCCGATTGATCACGCTTTCGGCCCGGCGGCCTTGACCTCCGGAGTGGCGCCGGACTCGAACTTCTTGAAGTTCGCCACGAACAGTCCCGCGAGCTTCCGCGCCGTCGCGGCGAACGCCTCCTTGTCGGCCCACGTCTGTTCGGGGATGAGCATCTCAGCGGGCACGTGCGGTACTTCGGTGACGACCTGGATGCCGAAGATCGGATCGGGCTGCGTCGGCGCGCTGGCGAGTGTGCCGGCGTGGATGGCGTCGATGATGGCGCGGGTGAACTTGAGCTTGATGCGCGAGCCGATGCCGTGGCTGCCACCGCTCCAGCCGGTGTTGATGAGCCACACGTTGACCTTGTGCTCTTTCATCTTCTGCGCGAGCAGCTCGGCGTACTTCGCCGGATGCCAGACGAGGAACGGCGCGCCGAAGCACGCGCTGAAGGTGGCGGATGGCTCGGTCACGCCCATCTCAGTGCCCGCGACTTTCGCGGTGTAGCCGGAGATGAAGTGATACATCGCCTGCTCCGCCGTGAGCTTCGAGACGGGCGGCAGGACGCCGAATGCATCGCAGGTCAGGAAGATGATGTCCGTCGGATGGCCCGCGACGCAAGGCACCTTGGCGTTCTTGATGAACTCGATGGGATACGCACCGCGCGTGTTCTGCGTGATGCTGGTGTCATGGAAATCGACACGATGACCTTCGTCATCGAGCACGACATTCTCCAGCACGCTGCCAAAGCGGAGGGCCTGGAAAATGTCCGGTTCATTTTCGGGCGTGAGATCAATCGCCTTCGCGTAGCAGCCGCCTTCGATATTGAAGATGCCATCGTCGCCCCAGACGTGCTCGTCGTCGCCGATGAGCCGGCGTTTCGGATCCGCGGAGAGCGTGGTTTTTCCCGTGCCGGAAAGGCCGAAGAGCACGGAGGAATGCGTGCTGTGCGCGTCCGCCGTGGCCGAGCAGTGCATGGAGAGCAGGCCCTGTTTCGGCATCAGGTAGTTCATGATGGTGAAGACGCCCTTCTTCATCTCGCCCGCGTATTCGGTGCCGAGGATGACCATCTGCTTTTCCTCGAACGAGAGGTCGATCGAGGTCTTAGACGTCATGCCTTCCGTGAGGCGGTTCGCCGGGAAGCGGCCCGCATTGAAGATCACATAATCCGGCTCGCCGAAAGCCAGGAGTTCATAATGCGTCGGGCGGATCAGCATCGTGTGCATAAAAAGCGCGTGATACGGGCGCGAACAAATCACGCGGATCTTCAGCCGGTGCTCTGGATGCCAGCCGGCAAAGGCGTCGATGACGTAGAGCCGCTCGCAGATGTTCAGGTAATCAATGGCACGCTCGCGATTGAGATGAAAGGCTCGTTCGTCCATGGGCAGGTTCACCGTGCCCCACCACACGTCCTTCTCGGAATCGGAGTGCTTCACGACGCGTTTGTCCTGCGGGGAGCGACCGGTCTTCGCTCCCGAGTATGCGACGAGTGCGCCGGAGTCGGCGATGGAGGAACGGGACTCGTGGCGGATCGAGTGCTCGTAGAGGTGCGCGGGCGAGAGATTGCGGTGGATGGTTTCCACCGTGATGCCGTAGGGCGTGAGGTCTAGTTCGTGGATGTTGTAGATGTCCATAGTTCGGTTGTTGTTGTGGTTTGATGGTGAAAGCTCACGTTTTCCGGCGTGTTCGGCTCTCCGCGGATTACGAATCCCCTGATACTCGTTGCACGCATGGCCGGGTCAGAAGTTGCAGATGTAGGTGAGTCGGAAGACCCGCTCGAAAGGCCGTGGGTTCGTGACGGGAAAATCAACCCGGCCATGACGATGTGGCCGCTGTCATTTCCATCGAGATCGGTTTTACCGTAGGCCTCGACGAAGGTGGTGGCATTCCCAAACAGGCTGTCGGGGCTGCTCCACGTCTTTGCGAGGGAGACTGCGTAAGTGAAATCGTTCCGGCGACCGCCTGTCGTGACCGGGCCGACGAGCGTCTCCTCCTGAACATGCCAATAGAGTCCCGTGTGTTTCAATCCCATCCGCGCAAGGTCGCGCCATCCGGAGATGGCGAGACTCAGCGTGCTGTCCTTTTCGCCGAGGTCGCGATTGGGCGCCATGACCTTTAGCGTGGTGGCAATGGAACTGGCGGCGGTATCCACCCATTGCAAACGGACAAAGGCCCGGCCCGTCGCGCCTTCGAAATCCGATAACCTGCGCGAATCCAACCAACCGTAGTTACCGAAGACCGCGAGCATGAGGCGGCGGTTGAGCGCATATTCGAGCGTGCCCGTCAGTGAATCGGTGGCGCGGATGCTGGCGCTGCTGAGGTTTTCCTGATGCGCGTAGTCCGTGCGGAAAACCTGCTGCCCGAGGAAGTTGGTCTGCACGCGGAGTAGCGGCATGTCCGGCGTGCCGTCGCTGCGTGAGCGCTTCGTCCACGGCTCATCCCAGCCGGTTGAAAATGCGTTTGAGAAAGTGAGGTCGGAAAGTTCTGGCTTGGTGGCAGTCGCCGATAAAGCGGCGTGTTCTCCGGCAACTGCTGAGAGCGTCGCGGCCAACAAGACCGCGGCACGATGCCGGATGATTTTTCCCTGATGAGGGATCCGCGCACTGCGCTCTCTTCCGTTTGTCCCTGTTGTTGTTTTCATATTCAAAAAGTGCGGCATGGCCGCTGCATGTTCAGCGCGTGAAAAACACCACGAGGATCTGCGCCACGAGGATGCGCACGAGCATCGTCAGCGGATAGACGGTGGCGTAGGCGACGGACGGCGCGTCCGAGTTGTTGATCGCGTTGGCAAAGGCGAGAGCCGGCGGGTCCGTCATGCTGCCGGAAAGCAGGCCGCATAGGTTCATGAAATTCATCTTCATGAATGCGCGACCGATCCACGCGGCGAGCAGCAGGGGCACGAGCGTGATGATCGCGCCGCAGGCCATCCACAGCAGCCCCTGGCTGGTGAAGAGCACCTCAAAGAAATGCGTGCCAGCCTTCAGCCCCGCGCACGCGAGGAAGAGCGTGATGCCGAGCTCGCGCAGCGCGAGATTCGCATTCAGCGGCATATACCAGATCATGCTTCCGAGGCGACGCATCCGACTCAGGATGATCGCCACGATGAGCGGTCCGCCTGCGAGACCGAGCCGCACCGGCGTCGGCATATTCGCGAATGAGAACGGATACAGCCCGAGCAGGACGCCAAGCCCGATGCCGACGAACATCGGCATGAAGTTCGTGCGGTTCATGTCCTTAATCGAATTGCCAAGCACGGACGCCACCTTCGCGATGTCCGCCTCCTTGCCGACGACCTGCAGTTTGTCGCCGAATTGCAGCCGCAGCGCCGGAATCGCAGTCATCTCCACATCGGCGCGCATCACACGCGTCACCGTCACCCCGTAACGCTGCGTCAGTTCCAACTCCCGAATCGTTTTGCCCAGCACTTCGTTTCTAGTGACGACGAATCGATCGAAAGTCACCGGTCCCGGCGTCTCCATCAAATCCTCCGTGCTCTCCGTGCCCATGATCAGGCAGAGCTTGTGGAGATTCGTGAGCGTGCCGACTGCGAGCACGGTGTCACCTTCATGGAGCACCGTGTCTGCGTTCGCCGCTCCCACCTCGGTTTCGCCCACGTATTTGATTCGGGAAATGATGATGCCCAACGAATCCTTGCTAGGGATCTCATGAAGCCGCAGCCCGGTCATGTTCGGATTGCGCACGCGGATGCACATCCGCTGGACCGGCTCGCTGCCAGAATCCTGTTCCAGCGCAAACGCCTTGGCCTCCTCCGCAGGATCGATCCGCGAAATGGCGCGCACCATTACCATCGCGAGGATGATACCGACGATGCCGAAAGGATACGTAACCGCATACCCCAGGGCCGGCATGCTTGTCCGCGTCGCATCCATTCCAGGCCAGGGCAATCGCATCAAAAGAAGCGGCGGAATTATGGCGATTATAAAATGTACTTTTAGAAAGAAGGCTGGGAGAAGCTTGGGATGCCCGAAACCAACAGCCTCAGCCAACACTTCCTCCAACTCGA
>BJFP01000303.1 GCA_014189875.1 Verrucomicrobiota bacterium
CGTTCGAGTTGGATTTCAAAATCGGTGTAATCCTTGTTGCCGATGACCTGCGGCAACGCTGGACACAGCGGCAGTTGAAACGGCAGGATGTCGGCGGTCGGCGATGATGTTGTGCTCAAGACCCAACTTTATAGCAGGCCAATTTCGGGCATGACGGCAAAATTCGCCGCTCATGCCCGTCTTTTTTCACCCGCAAACCCGCTCCAGTGCTTGCTTCTGGAGGAGCGGACGGAATCTCAGTACCGGCACGCAAGCTCGATTCGCTCGCAGCATTTGCAAGTGACCACGATGCTGGCCACGCGTCCATTCTCCTCGATCACATCCACTTTCGGTGCATCCAGCCGCGCTTGCGGAGACGCGCCGGATTCGGAACGTCCTGTCCCGTCAAAGAGACGCTGGAAGGAGCCGGAGCCAGGGGATTGCGACGAACTGCCCACGACCGCGTCGCGGTTGGCGAGAAAAGGTTGGAAGGCCATGTTATATGTTAGCGTTGGGTCGAGAGGCTGATGCTGATCCGTTCGTTCGATTCGTCATCGGGCTTGTGGCCGCGCATAGGTTGCGTGTCGCCAAAGCCCGCGATGCGTTCGATTTTTTTTGGGTTAACGGCATATTGCTCTAGCAGACGGCGGGCCATGTTCGCGCGGTCGGTTGTCAATTCCCACATCCCGTAGTCCGGTCGGGTCGGCACGAATCCCGACGCGGAATGGCCTTCGATGAACGCCTTGAGGTTATTCCGCTCAATGGTCCACGCGAGATTCTGCAGGACGAAACGCCCCCATTCCGTGGGCTCCGCGGAGCCCTTCTTGAACACCGCGTGGTTTGCACGATCGAACAGCGTGAGCTTCAGTCCGTCGGATGTGAGTTCCGTCTGGACGGGCTTTTCATCGGGGATGTCCTGGACGTTCAGCATGCGGTTCAGTTCGCTGGCCAGCGCGTTGAGGAATGCGAGGTTCGCCGCCGCCGCGGTGTCCCGGGTCTGGTCCTTGCCTTTGGAACCGCCGGCTTCGCCCTGCATCACGCCGACCGAACGGTCCGTCAGTGCATTGAACGGCTGTTTGAAATACTGCGACGTCGCGATGAGGATCTGTTTGTCCTGCGCGCAGATCCACAGGACCATGAAAAGCGCCATCATCGCGGTGACGAAATCCGCGTAGGCCACCTTCCAAGCTCCGCCGTGATGTGCTTCCTTCTTCTTAGCCATCGTGCTTATTTCGGGGCGGGAATCGCCTTGATGGCCAGTTCCATTTCCTCTGCTCCGGGCTGCACCGAAGGATCGAAGCACCGGCGTGCCATCTCGACCGCCATCAGCGGCGCCATGCCTCCCGTGAATCCGGTGAGTCCCTTCATGATTCCGTTGTAATACTGAATCTCGATTTGGTTGTTCTGCTTGATGCGGCTGGTGATCGGATTGACGAACCCATACGCCCCCAGAATCCCGAGAAATGTGCCCGTCAGCGCCGCCGCGACCCTTTCTCCCACGGCCGCGGGACCATCGGCGATCGCGGCCATCGTATTGATGATGCCGAGGACCGCCGCGATGATGCCGACGCCGGGCAGCGAATCGCCGATGAGCTGGAGCACGTGGACGGGGCCTTCGTCCGCCTCCTCGCGCGCGGCGATCTCCTGATGCAGTAATCCGCCAATCTGTTCGGGCTTGATGCGGCCATCAATCAGCGGCTTGAGATTGTCGCAGAGAAAGTCGATGCGTTCACGATTGTTGAGAAAGGAAGGGTACTTTTGAAAAAGCGGGCTGTTCTTCGGTTCGAGCACCTGATCTTCGAGCGCCACAAGACCGCTCCTCCGCGCCACCACGAACACCTCATAGAGAAGCTTCAGCAGGTCGAGATAGTCGCTCTTGCGCGACGAGCCCTTTATCGCGCCGATGGTTTTTTGGACGACCGCCTTCAGCGTCCTGCCGGAACTGGAAATGATGAGAATGCCCAGGGCGATTCCTCCGATGGTGACGAATTCCGAGACATGGAGCAGCACCAGCGGATTGCCCCCGGCGATCATGAATCCACCGAGCGTGGCGGCGACTACGATAATGAATCCGATGGTGAGAAGCATGTTTTGAAACGACCTGCGCCGGCTTCAGGCCCGAACCTGCCGCTCCAGCCAAATCGGCAGATTCAGCGCCGCGCTTTAGAAGTATTTTCGTCTGATCCCAAACGACACTGGAGAAAGGCGCGATGCCCTGGGCGGTGTGAAAAGTGCCGCATGATTCCGTCGCGCTTGCCCGGATGTCCCGAGCCCGAATTAGCCCCAACTCAGGCGGCGTTGCGCTGGAGAAAGGCGCGGAGGCCCTGCACCGCTTGGGTATGGATTTGCGAAATGCGGCCTTCGGTGAGCCCGAGCGCAGCCGCGATTTCGGCGAGCCGCATTTCCTCGAAATAATACATGGTCAGCACTTTTTTCTGCATGTCGGGAAGCTGCTGGAGACGAGCGACCGTAACTTGCACGAGGTCTTTGTGCTCCAGTTCACTCAATGCATCGGGCTGCGCATCATCGGGAATGATTTCGTGCAGCGTGATGGCGTCGGAATCCTCGGAATAGGCTTCGCCGTCGAGCGGCACGAAGCTCGCGGGTTTGAGTTCGTCGAGCAGCGCATCGTATTCGGCGGGGCTGAGCGAGAGTGCGGCGCAGATTTCGTCCTCCCTGGCGGGACGTCCGAGCTTTTGCTCGAGCGCGGAGATGCTCTGCTGGAATTGCTTCGACTTGTCGCGGAGCGAGCGCGGCAGCCAGTCCATGCGGCGCAGTTCATCATGCACGGCGCCGCGGATGTGGAGCGAGGCGAAGGCGGGGAAGGCGGGGTTGCGGGGGGGGTCGAATTTCCGCGCCGCGGTCATCAGCCCGGTGACTCCGACGCTGTAGAGATCCTCCAGGTCGAGCGTCGGCGGCAGATAGATGCGCATCCGATCCACGGTGGTCTTTGCAAGGGGGAGATACTGCGCGATGAGGGCGTCCTCGTTGCTCGCGGACTGATAGGCGCGCGCGGCCATGCTGGTGACGAGCGGTGCGGACAGTGTGGGTGTTCCAAACATATATTAGGCGCGTGTAGAAGGTTCTGCGGAGGGCGCGGGATTCTCCTTTTTCCGCGCTGCGGCGAGAGTCTCGATGTGGGCGTGAAGGCAGATCATCAGGATGAAATGGAGTCCCCGCAGGAGCAGCGCGCCCGCGACGCAACATGCCGCGCCTGTGAAGAGCACGTCCGCAGGCTGGTTGCCCGCGAGCAGGCTGGCTGCCAAGCCCAGCACGAAACCTGAGAAGCCTCCGAGCAGCAGGAAGTATTTCATGCGGCGGCCTGGAGCGGGTTCACGGGCGCGGGAAACGTGCGCGCAAGCACGGCGTCAAAAACATTTTCCTCCAGATCGCCCGCGATGCTCTGGCCTGTGCCGAGGAACAATGGCGTCGGTGCGGGTGGCAGCATCAAGTCCCACAGCTTTGCCCAGTGCGTGAGTTCGTCGAGGTGCGTGAAGGCGGTGTGCGAACAGCCGAGGTCCGCGCCCCATGCCCACGAATTTTTCAGAATGTCCGAATCGTAAGCGGCGTTCATGACGAGCACACGGCTGTCGGTGCCGATGGAATCGAGCGCATCGCGAAGCTGCGCAGTCTGCGACACGTCGCGGGGCGTGACGCCGGGCACATCAATGTAGAGCACCTGGCCCGGTCCGAGTTCCGGCACTTCGGCGATTTCGCGCGCAAAGGGGACGCCGAGCGCGGTGCAGAAGACCACGAGGCCGTCGTCGGGGTTTGCATTTTCGAGATCGAGCTTGAGCACCACGGCTTGCCGTCGGCGCACGAGGACATCGGCGGCGAGCTGCTTGCAGAGTGCGGTGGTCTTGCCCGCGCCGGGGCTTCCGACAAACGCGACGCGCTGACTGAGCGGGCGGGGCGCGCGTTTCCTCCACGTCTCGCGCAGGCCGAGGCTGGCATGGGTGAGGGCTTCGGCGGGAGGCATCTGCTCCCATCGTTTCCATGCCGCGTCGCTCTGCATCCGCCCGATGACCGAGGCCGAAATACCGCCGGCGCGAAGCAGCGACGCGAGCGCGGATTCGGGCGTGGAGAGCAAAGTGGGTGCGGGCTGGGATTCCGGCTCCGGCGACGATGTAGACGGTGCGGCTTCCGCGATCGGCTGCGGTTTTTCCTGCGCGGGTGCCGGGGCCTCGGGCGCGACCTCGGCGATCACTTCCAGGCTGGGTGCGCTGAGGAATCGCGCGAGGCCCTTGCCTTGCACCTGCTTCACGGAGATGACGCGGGCGCGAGGTCCGAGCTTTTCGCGGAGGACGGTGACGGCCTCCTCGGCGGTGCGGACTACGAAACGGAAACGTGAGGACTCAGGGGTGTTCATGCGGCTTTATCGGCGATGCGGGCGAGGGTGTGAATGATGCCGACATTCTGGATCTCCGTCTGCGGCGGCAGCTCCTGGTAGGAGAGCACCGAGAGGCGCGGCAGTGACGGCTCGAAGAAGCGTTTGAACGCGAGGCGCAGCTCGGCGGTGATGAGCAGCACGGGCAGGAGTCCCTGGTCGGACATCGCGGTCATGCGCTGCGTGAGTTCCTGGAGAAGGTGCTGCGCGAGCGCCGGGTCGAGCATGAGGCCGGCCTCGAATTGCGTGCGCTGGACTTTGGTCGAGAGGAGTTGTTCGAGGCGCGGCTCGAGCGTGAGCGCTTTGATCACGCCGGGTTCACTTTCAAATTCCGCCACGAAGTAAACGCCGAGGCGGCGGCGCACCTGTTCGGCAAGATCGTCGGGGTTCTTTGTCGTCGCCGCGAAATCGGCGACGCATTCCATGATCACCGGGAGGTTTTTGATCGGCACGCCTTCACGTAGGAGATTTTGCAAGACGCGCTGGATGATTCCGATGTTGACGAGATCCGGGATGAGTTCCGCGACGAGCGTGGGGTTAGATTCCTTGAGGTGATCGATGAGGCCCTGCACATCCTGCCGGCTGAGCACGAGATACGCGGAGCGTTTCAGCGATTCGGAAAGATGCGTGATGAGCACCGAGCCGGGATCCACGACGGTGTAGCCGTTGATTTCCGCCGTGCGCTTTTCCTCGTCGGAAACCCACGTCGCTGGGATTCCAAAAACCGGGTCCGTTGTCTCCGTGCCGCGCAGAGTCGTCGTGCTGCCGGCGACATTCATCGCGAGCCAGCGACCGGGCAGGATGCGTCCGCGTGCGAGTTCCTTGCCGCGCATGAGGAAGCGGTATTCCTGCGAATCGAATTCGAGGTTGTCGCGAATCGCGATGGGCGGGATGACGATGCCGCGCTCGCGTGCGAGCGTCTTGCGGACGCCCGTGACGCGGTCGAGCAAATCGCCGGCATTCTTTTTCTCCGCGAGATGGAGCAGTCCGCTGCCGAGTATCGGAAGAGCGGCG
>BJFP01000304.1 GCA_014189875.1 Verrucomicrobiota bacterium
GCAAAGGCGGCGAAGTTGCGGGACGGCCTGCGGCGTTGCAATGGGTGGAGGCGGCGGTGGAGGTGCCAGGTGCCGGCTTGCGCGTGGAGTTGCTGGGTGGTGCGCGACAGCGGGCTGCCGGATGAGGATGAACTGTTTCGTGTTCAGCGCTGCGCATCGGCTTCCAATGGTGTCTGCCCGGGTGTGAGTCCGGTGAAAGCCAGAGCCGCGACAAGGGTGATGGCAAACGGGATGGAGCGCATCATGGGATGAAAAAGGGGTTTGGAAATGGGCGGATAAGCATGTGGGCGGAAAATGGTATTGGCTACGGCATGACCGCGACACTCGATAAAGCGGGCCGGATCGTTCTCCCGAAGAAACTTCGCGAGAAGCTCCACCTCAAGCCCGGAGCGAAATTCACCATCGAGTTCGTCGGAGATAAGATTGAGATCGAGAAGGAAGCGCCGAAACTCAGAATTGTCCGAAAGGGCGGCGTCCGGATGGTGATGGGATGGGAGGGATTTGATGCGGCGAAAGCCGTCACCGAAATGCACGAAGAGCTTGCCGGAGATTCAGGTATCAGCGCCGCGCGGAGTGCGAAGCCGGAAATGCGCAGTGTCCTGATATTTCCCCGCAGGTAAAGTCGCGCAGGCCGTGTCCTGATCAAGCCCGGCAGGGCCGCCGGAACAATCCCGCAATCTATTCTTCGCCGTCTCCGTTCCCGTCCGTCTTGCGAAAGTGGTATTTCTCCCGATCGGCTGGGGACATTTTCTCCAGTGCCATCGTTTCGCGGTATTCGCGTGCCTCGGCTGCCATTGTGAATGTCACGTTGAAACCCTTCTCCACCGTCAACGCCCGGATTTTATCCAATGGGAGGCGGAAAAACTCCTTGCGGCCATTCACCTTGTTGATGCGCAGGTCATCGAACGCGTCATGAAGCTTCCTTTCGAGCGCTGGCGCATCATCGGTTTGGATCATCGCATGCACGTCATAATCAAACGGCACAGAGGCGTCGCTCAGTTCCCATACGCGATCCATGGGATCGCGGCGACGTGTCATGCCGATCTTGAACACCTCTTCGCCGAAGGATCCGATGTTGGAGATGATGTAAACATTCCCGGCGCGAGTGAGCTGAGCCATTGAAAGTTCCCGCTGCTTCACGGCCACGGCTTCGGCGAGTTGCTGGCTGAGTTCCGCAATCTGGGCGTCAAACTTTGCGCGTTCCTGAGCCGTCGCGTGTTCGGCCTCAAGCCGGGCTTTCACCAAGGCGCTTTCGATGGCGTCTTCCTTGTCCTGAGCCTCTTTGATTGCTCGCTCCTGCTCGCGTCGCACTTTCTCCTCTTCACGCATCTGTTCCTGGATTCGCCGCTGTTCCTCGCGGGCTTTCAACTTCAGTTCTTGCACAACGACAGCCGATTTCAGTTCTGCAAGGCGGGCATCGAGATAAGCAGGAAAAATTCGGGCATCTCTGAAGGTGAGACCGTTCAAGTTCACGAGGCTGAACGCGTCGCGAATCTCTTGTTCCAAGGTTCCGTAATTGTCGTGTTTGCTTCGCGTGAGAATTGCATCGACGCGACCGTTGAACGCATCAACTACGAAGCGGTTGGCGCGCTCGCGCCGATCAGGCTCCTCATAGTTGCAAGTCGCTGCCAGTTTTTGCTCCACCATCCGGCGTGTATGCTCTCGCGCAGCTTTGAGTGCTTCACCGGCTTGAGTATGTCCAAAATCGCCTGCCAAATCGTCGAGCAAACTGTGTGTAGGGATGATGTAACGGTCACCGTAGCCTTCGACGACATTCCAAATAGCGCTCAGGGCTTGCTCCAAGGTGTGCTTGTCACGCAAAGCGATATACGCGTCCCCGCCAATCTGTTCTGCCCGCTTCTCCGCTTCGGTGACAATGCGTCCGGCTTCAACGGTTGCCTGCATCAGAACAGCCTCTGCTTGGCTGCGGATTTCTCTCGCACGTTGCTGAGCCTGCCGCCGCTCGTCCGCGGCGGAGTTATGTGTCTGCTCTAGCAACGACTGCGCTTCCCTGCGCAATGCCGTGGCCTCCGCAATAGCGTCAGCGAGCGTCTTCCGCACTTCTTCCTCGGTACCCTGGAGCGATGCGTATCTGCGCAGAGGCTCCAGTTCGGCAAGAGTTTCAGTCAGCCGTGCGTTCACTTCCTCAATCGCCTTGCGCGCTTCGGCTTCATAGTGGTTGCGAACGCGTTCTGAGGAGACGACCATCTCCGCGCTTTTCTGCTCACATACCGCCTGTGCTTTGACCATTGCCGCTTGGGCCTCCTCGCGAATAGACGACACATCGGCCGCACGCTGCTTCCACGCTGTATCGGCGTCCGCCTTGGCTGCGGCCAGCATCCGTTCCGCTCGTTGCTTCAGGAAATAGAAGACGGCCAATGCACAGCCAAGGATGAGGATTACAATCAGAAGGAACGTCTTCATTCGGGTGGGATGGCGGATTCGCTTTGGTCGCTGACTTGCGGCATTGCGGATTTGAGCATCGCGGACAGTTCGGTGCGCGATTGGCGCACTTGGGCGACGACGGTGGTGAAGTCCACTCTCGCAGACTGAGGCGGGAAAACATCGGCGGCGCTCAGGGGAACAATCGGTATAAACTCCCCTGACTTTCGGGAAGCCGTCACGTCCCCCCGGTGGAGAAAATTCCGAAGCGAATCCGAGGGATCCAACCGCTCAAAGTCGAGGCGAGCGATGATTGTACGAGGAATGGCCACGGAGAGCACTGGCAATTCGGCAGCACGCCCAGTGCGCGGATCAGTTCCGTCCACAGTCGCGGTCACTAGGACTGTTTCGAGCGGTAACAGCGCGAACAACTCCCGCGCCAGTCGCAGAACGCAGCCGCACACGTAGTCCTGATAGATTTCATGGAACCGCGCCTTCGGCATCGCTTTGGCGGAAACCTTCCCCGATGCCGTGAGTGTCTTCACCTCGGCTGGGATGCTCTTGCGACCGTTCACCTTCAGCGCACACTCGATTAGTTTCGCTTTGATCAGGGTCACGGAGATGGAGGAGCCGAGGTTCGCGATCTCCGACAGCGCGGAGAATTCTGACACCGCTTCGGAATAGGCGTGCGCCTCGCCCGCGAGCACACGACGCGCGAGCGAACGCATTCGTTCCCATTGTGCAAACTCCTGCTCGTATTCTGCGCACGCCGTTTCGTGTTCCCGTTCATCGAACAGACGAGCTTCCTCCACCGTGAGTTTTCCTTCTTCGACCGACGGGACGGCACCCGATACGGCCCGCCTGAGCAATGCAGCCGTTTCATGCCGCGCCAGCCTCGGCGGCTCATGCGGTGGAAGCGCAGCGGCAAAGCCGCCCCAATCGAACGGCTCGCTCTGCTGCTTGTGGACGGACAGCAAAACCTCCAGCGCGTTTTCGTGCGCCTCTACTTCGAGCCGGGCCTGCTCAGTGGCCGAGAGCTTCGCCTGTTCCTTGATGCGCCGCTCCAATTCCTTCTGCCGTTTCAATTCCTCGCGCTGCTGCCGTCTCCCAGCCGCCTCCATTCTCCTTAGAGATGCACTCCAGCTGCTCATAGAACGAGTTTACGTGCGAACGCGGGCCAGCATTGTCTCGGGGGAAAGGAACATCCTGTCAGGCACCTACCGGGTTTGCCGCTGAGAGCCAAGGTCCGAGTTTGGTAACGGTGCTGTTTGAAAAGTGACGGGAAGCCGACGGCGTTCGTTTCGCCCATCGAGCGCAACCCATTTTGCCGGGTGATCCGGTGGGGTTCACAAGTCCTCAGGGCAGACTCGCTCGACCGACCGGCTACCATCCGTCCACGTCTCCGGCGTGGGCAGACTCGGAGAAGCAGGGAATATGAATCGAGCCTGGCATTTTTCAACAAGCCGGTGAGCACGGCTGACGGAGCGAAAGCCCGGCTTGAATCACCTCGCAAACAAGGCGCCGTGCGGGCGTGACTGCCGCGCAATTTGACGCCGAGATCGACGGGGGAGTGCTAGCCCTGCCGCCGGAGATGAAGGGCGAGTTTGAGGGGCAGGTTCACGTCATCCTCGTGAAGGATGACGCCAGAACCGGCGACGATCTGAACGCGGAACTGCTGGCTGCGCCGGTGGAGACACCGGGCTTTGCGCGGCTCTTGCGCGACGAAGCGAACGAACGCGGGCGGTGAGCGGCATCATTTCGCAGGAGATCGCCGTAGCGCGGACAATCCTGTCCTTCAACAGACTCCGCCCCGGTGCCGGAGCCCGCGCGCGCGGTTCACTTTTTCTGCTTCGGAGAAAGGTAGAACACCACGAGTCCCGAGAGGATGGTTCCGAGGCCGGCGAGGGATTCCTTCGGATTCTCGGCAAAGACGTGCCAGAGCATCCAGCCGTTCACGATGAGGAAAATCGCGGGTGTGACGGGGTAGCCCCACGCGCGCACGGGACGCGGCAGATTCGGCTCGCGCACGCGCAGGACGAAGACGCCAATGACGACGAGCGCGGAGCAGAGCGTGATCGTGAACTGCACGTAGGTGAGCACGCTTTTGAACGATCCTGTGGCGAGCATGAACGCCGCGATCGCCGTCTGCGCGAGCGTCGCGTAGATCGGGATGCCGCCCGTGTTCACGATTGAGAAGGGACGCAGCACGCGGGTGTCTTCGCCCATCGTCGCGGTCACACGCGGGCCGATCCACTGCATCGAGCCGATGTGGGCGAGAAGGCCCGCTGCGATGAGCAGCGCCATCCATTTTCCGCCGGTGGCGCCGAAGACGTGCGTGCCCGCGATGAGGCCGACCTCATTCTGGCCGCTGAGTTCCGCGGCCGGTGCGGCGCGGAGAAAAATGGCGTTCATCGCGATGTAGAGCACGGTGACGATGACGGTGCCGAGCGCCATCGAGAGCGGGACGTTGCGCGAGGGATTGCGCACTTCGGCGGTGACGTAGGTCGAGGCGTTCCAGCCCGCGTAGGCGAACATGACGTAGATGAGGCTCGTGGCAAAACCCGGGCTGAAAAGCCGCGCCGTGTCACCCGCCTGCGGGACGAGCGCGCTGCCGTGTGCGGGCGCGAAGAATCCGATCCCGAGGAACACAAGGATGGCGAGAAACGAGAGCGACGTGGAGACGTTCTGGAACCACTTGCGCAGCGTCGCGCTGACCAGCATCACCACCGTGATGAACACGAGCGCGGCAAAGGCCAGGGGCAGCGCCCCGAGGGCCGGCCGGATCCTGTGGATGTAATTTCCGAACGCAATCGCCCCGACAGCGACTGGCGCGGCAAATCCCGCGGTGATCGAGACCCAGCCCGCGAGGAACCCGACGGACGGATGGAAGATGCGCGTGAGGAAATGATACTCGCCACCGCTGCGCGGGAGCGCCGCCGCAAGCTCCGCATAGGCGACACCGCCGCAGAATGCGCACACGCCGCCGACGA
>BJFP01000305.1:0-3455 GCA_014189875.1 Verrucomicrobiota bacterium
CCGAGGCGATCGGCGGAGAGGAGTTGCTGCCAGTTCACGCGGGAGGAGGAAAATCTTAGATTTTGGCTTTTGGCTTTTGAATTCTTCGTTCCCGCAGACTGCTGGTGCGGGCAGCCATCCAAAATTCAAAATTCAGCATTCATCGCGGCGGCGGATCGTACGGCAGCACGACGTGCGGTGGCGACGGCGCGGCGCTGCGCTTTTCCACGAGCCAGCAGACGCCGATGGCAAACGCGACCACGAGGATCGCCGAGATTGTTTTCCGTGCGCGGGCCGCCCCGGGGCTAGGCATCCACGAGGTTGCCGATGCGTTCGGCGAGTTCGAAGTCGAGTTCCGTGAGGCCGCCCTTGCTGTGGGTCGAGAGGATGATGCGGACTTTCGAGTAGCGGATGTCGATGTCCGGGTGGTGGTCGTGCTCCTCGGCGAGTTCCGCGATGCCGTTCACGAAATCAATCGCCGCCGAGAAGTCGTCGAACTCGAAGACGCGCTCGATGGAAGTTTTTTCCAGTTCCCATTCTGGAAAATCTTTGAGGGCGGCTTTGACTTGTTTGGCGTCGAGAAGATTTGGCATGGTGGGTGAAATGTGCTGCGGGGAATAGCAGGGAGCACCGGCTTGGCAACGGGATTCTGTGCGGGGGCGCCCCGACTTGATTCAAACCACGAATGGACACGAATGAGGGGAGTTGGCGCTTTGGCGGTTGGAGTTGAGCGTTTCGAGTTTGGCCCGTCGCAGGCGCCTTGCATTTCGGGGAGAACGTTCGGGCAGCGTCATGGGCGTCATCATGCCGCGAGGTCGAGCGCTCAACGCCGAAGCATGGTGCTGCCGAAACCATTGCAGCCTGCTGCTCGATTGAGATTTCGAAAGACTGGGCGACGGACGACGGACGCAGCCCGATTCCATTCGTGCATCTTCGTGTCCATCCGTGGTTCAAATTGATCTGCTGCCGATGTTGCGCGCAGTTTGACTCGCGCGCCGCGACACGGCAGGGTGCGCGTGACATGGACCCCGGCCACCATCATCGCATTTACGAATTTCTCGAATCAAAGGGACTGCGGAAAACTTCGCAGCGCGATGCGATCATCGAGGCGGCGTTCAGCACCACGGAGCATTACACGGCGGACGATTTGCTGCTGATGGCGAAGAAGGTGGATTCTTCCGTCTCGCGCGCGACGGTGTATCGCACGCTGCCGCTGCTCGTGGAGAGCGGGATGCTGCGTGAGATGGATTTCGGGCGCGACCACAAGTTCTACGATCCGAACTACGTGGATCACCCGAACCACAACCACCTGATCTGCCTCGATTGCGCGAAGATTCTTGAGTTCGAGGATGTCCACATGGACACGCTGGAGATTTGCATCAGCAAGCGCATGGGCTTCACTCCGACGGGAAAAGTGGTGCGCATCGAGGCGCACTGCGACGAACTGCGCACCGCAGGAGTGTGCAAGCGGCGGGCGGTGGCGGCGGTCGCGTAACGCCAGTGGCGCATTCAGGGGGCGGGCTTTTTCCCGCCGGCACAAATCCGAAAGCGTGCCCGCGCCTTGACGAGCGCGGCCACGGGAAGTGCGCTAAATTTTCGCGACCTCGATGCTGACGATCTCCACCTCGTGCTCGCCGATTTCCTTCGGCACGGTGACGTGTTCGCCGACGGTGTGGCCGATGAGGACCTGCGCCATCTGCGAGAGGTAGCTGATGATGTGCTTCTCGGGGTTCGTGTCCCACGCGCCGAGGACCGTGTAGGTTTCCTCACCGCCATCGCTCACGCGACGGAGTTTCACGGTGGTGCCGATGGCAATCTTCTCGTTCGTCACGCCGGCGAAATCGGTTCCGCGCGCACGGGCGAGATCGCGTTCGGCCTCGCTCTTCTGGCGCATGAGCACGCGCTGCTGCTCCTTGGAGCTCTTGTACTCGAAATTCTCGCGAAGGTCGCCGTAGCTGCGGGCGATCTGGATGTCCTGCCGGTTTTGCGGGATCTTCTTCGTCACGAGGTCGTCGTATTCCTCCTTGCGGACTTCGAGGCTTTTCCACGAGACGATGAGCTCGTTCTTCTTGTCATCCTCACCCTTGCCGGTGATGAGCACTTCCACCTCGGGGTAAGTGCGGACGACGCGGCCGAGCAGCGAGCGCTTGTTCAGCTCCTCGAAATGCGGCGAGCCGATGAGCTTGCGCATCACTTCGCGCAGCTCCTCGTCGGTGGCGACGGCAAGCAGGTCAATGATGAGATCCTGATCGTTCGCGAGCATGTCCTGCAGGCGGCGGTCGCGCTTTTCCTTGAACTGGTCGCGCTCCATCGTGGTGAGGATCGCACTGAGCACGCGCGGGTGCTGCGCGATCTCGGCATACACGCCGTGTCGCTCGCCGCAGAGCCACTGGAGGCCCTCGGCCTCGACGGAGTGCTCGCGCAGCGCTTTGTCGAGCGCATTTCCAAATTCATCCATGCGCCCCTTTTCAATGAGGAGCCGCGCGGCCTCGGGCACGACCTTCGGGTTCCCGCGCATGAAGAGCGCGATGGCCTTCGTGCTCCAGTGGTCGCTGAACGCCTCGGGCATCGCGAGGATGACCTTCTTGAGCTTCGAGACGGGCAGTTCGCCGAGGAGCGCGGTGAGGTTGCGGTCGTTGTCGCGGAGAATGGATGCGATGCTCGGCGTGTTCGCGGCGGCGGTGAGCGACGGGTGCGCGGCGAGGATCTCGTCGCGCTGCGCGAGGAGCTGGAGCGTCTCGGCGGTCTTGAGCTTGAGGTTCTTTTTCGCCGCGTCTTCGATTGTCGCGATGACGGGCTGGAGCTGCGCGGCATCGGTGAACGCCGGGAGCGCCTTGGTGAGATTGTCGAGCGCGGTGATCTGCTCCTTCAGCGTGCGCGCGGCCTTGCACGCGGTGAGGATTTCTTCCGTCGGCGAGAGCGCCTCGTCGCGGAGGATGAAAGGATCGGTCTTCTTGCCGGGCACGCCCACGAGCGCGTCGGCCTTCAGCGCGCGCTTCGCGGTCTCCCACCACTTCTTGAACGGCGCATCCGCGAAGACATCCGGCACGAGCTGCGTGGCGATCTGATCTGCGGTCGCGCGTCCGCCGAGGCTGTGGAGCACGTGCCGCACGAGCGCAGCCGGGTCGGACTGCGCGAGCTTTTTCACGGCATCGAGGTTTTGGAATTTTTTCGCAGCAATGTGATCGGCAGGCAGCGCCGCGAGCGATTCGCCCGCGTACTGGATCTGCATCGAGTGGCCTTTCTTCGATTTGAAATCAATCGTCGTCTGGCTCAGCAGGAAATCGTGCGAGACGATGACGCCGTAGCCCCAGCTCTTGTGCTGCACGAAAGTGCCCGGCGGGAGTTTCGCGAGGGCGGCCCCGGCGACGGAAGTGAGTTTGCCGGATTCGACTGCCTTCTTGATGTCTTCTGTCATATTGGGGCGCGGAAGGTAGAGGGCATTGCCGCTGGGGCAAAGGGATTTCTTTGGCGCG
>BJFP01000305.1:3742-5365 GCA_014189875.1 Verrucomicrobiota bacterium
AAAGGCATCACACCGCAGAAAACGCGCCGCCGCCTGACCCAGAGCGAAGTGGTCGAGACCCTCGAACACGGCGTCATCACGCGCGTCGGCCTCATCATCGCAGCCGTCGCCGTGCTCGTGTGGCTGCTGGCTGCTGGCAGGCAGGCCGTGGCGAAGGAGGCATACGTCGTCGTGGTGCTGATTTTTTCCACAGCCGTCGGCCATCTGTGCCTGAACCGCCGTGAAGTCTGGACGTGCAATTCGCGGCTTCTGCTCACTTTTCTCATCGTCCTTGGCCACCTCGCGCTGGCGAAGCTGTGCGTGCTCCAGTCCGCCGCCGCGGTCCACAGCAGCGGCGGCCAGTTCAGCGCGCTGCAGCAGCGGAACATGTGGCTGCTCGCGATTCCTTTCGGCCTCGGCCCGGTGCTCGCGAGCGTGCTGCTCGGGCGGACCATGGCGATTTTTGTCTCCGTCTTCAGCACGCTGCTCCTGCTGCCGATCTTCGCGAGCCTGAACGACGACACTGTGTTCATCGTGACGAATGTGACGTGCAATCTCGTCTGCGGCTTCATCGCCATTTTCCTCACGGCGGAGGTGCGCAAGCGCGGCGACCTCCCGCGCGCCGGGCTTTTCGTCGGCCTCACGACGTGGATGCTCGCGATCGCGTTTCGCAAAATCAACCTCCTGCAGATGTGGGTCGAGGGCACCGCGCTGAACTACCAGAGCCTCGCTGCCGAGAGCATCGTCGCCATCGGCGCACCGATCATGATGACGCTGATCATCGTCGGCGGCCTGCCCTGGATCGAGAGCCTCTTCCACATCACCACGCGCGTGCGCTGGCTCGAACTCGCGGATCTGAACCATCCGCTGCTCCGCCGCATGACCATCGAGGCGCCGGGCACCTTCCAGCACAGCCTCGCCGTGGCGAACCTCGCCGAGGGCGCGTGCGAGGCGATCGGCGCAAACCCGGCGATGGCACGCGTGTGCAGCTACTTTCACGACATCGGCAAGCTCGTGAAGCCCGAGTATTTCACCGAAAATATGCGGCACGACCGCAACCCGCACGACGACATCGCGCCGACGATGAGCGCGCTCATTATCGTCGCGCACGTGAAGGAGGGCATCTCGCTCGCGCTGGAACACAAGCTGAACCAGGACATCATTGACGTCATCCGAGAGCACCACGGCACGTCGCTCGTGTACTATTTTTACAAGAAGGCGCTGGACCAGCAGCAGGCCGCGCACACCGATGGGAAGATCGCGCAGATGCACGACGAGGAACTGCCCGAGGTGAGCGAGAGCAGCTTCCGCTACGGCGGGCCGAAGCCGCGGACGCGCGAGTCCGCGATCGTCAGCCTCGCCGATTCCATCGAGAGTGCCGCGCGAAGCCTGGAGCGCGTGACGCCGCAGAAGATCGAGCAGCTCATCACCGACATCATCCGCAAGCGCACCGCCGACGGGCAACTCGACGACTGCGATCTGCGCTTCAAGGATCTCGAGCTGATCGCCGAGGCTTTCCGCCACACACTGAGCAGCATGATGCATTCGCGCGTCGCGTATCCGGACGACAAGGAAACAAAGACCAAGCGGGGTTCAGGCGCAGTGAGCGCGATCCGCCGCAGGGACGCATCGGCGGCGTAGTGC
>BJFP01000306.1 GCA_014189875.1 Verrucomicrobiota bacterium
GGGTGAATTTCTCTCGAAGCCGCGCGGAGGCTACCGAGTGGGTCGCGTTTTGCAAGCAGGCTGGCTGAGTGGAGAGGAGGGTGAGGCGAAGGACGAAGCTCATGTGCGGTCCTGAGATTACTTCGTCGCCGCTGCCGCTCAGAGCGCCGCGATGCGGATGTTGCGGTATTCGCACTTCATTTCCACGCCGTGATGGATCTGCAGGCCGAGCGGCGCGGCTCCGGAAAATTTTGCGTCGGTGTATTCGGAGGCTTTCTTGCCGTTGATCCAACAGGTGAACGTGTCGCCCTTGGCCTGGATGCGGAAGGTGTTCCATTCGCCCTCGGGCTTCATCAGCGTCTTCGCTTCCTTGGCCTGGCCGACTTCGGGATATTTTTCCTTCCCGGCGGTGTACCAGGAGCCGGACATGTCCACCATCAGGCTGCCGGAGACGCCGAGCTGGAGCTGGATGTGCGGCTTGCGCATCTCGATGCCGGTGTCCACGCCGCGCGGCGGGATGCCTTTCCAGCGCACGTCGAATTCGATCACGAAATCGCCATACTCCTTTTCCGTCCACAGGTAGTGGCCCTTTTTTGCGGCGTTGTTTTCGCCGATGAGGACGCCGCCTTCGACGCGCCAAAAATCCGCAGCGCCCTCGGTCTTGAATCCGGCGAGGTCCTTGCCATTGAAGAGCGGCTCGAGCTTCGGCTCGGCGGCGGTGCAATTGAGCGCGGTGAGGATGGAGAGGGAGAGTGCGAGGATGGGGAGTTTCATTGCGCGAAATCTTGGCCGCTCCGGCGACGGGAGGGAAGCGTGTTTCTCAATGTGCGATCCCGTTGACGCCGCTTCGCGCGTCGGCATAGTGCGCGCGCTCTACGAGCGAAAAGTTTTGCAGACTGAAGAAAACACCATGACCAAGACGAAATCGGCGGGAGATTTACCCGCGCGGACGAAGGAAATGATCCAGTTCAGGGACTCGGGGATTCATGGGATGGGCGGGTTTGCCCTGCGCAAGATCCGGAAGGGGACGGCGCTCATCGAGTATGTCGGCGAGAAGATCACGAAGGCGGAGGCGGCGTTGCGCATCGCGGCGGACAATCCTTTCGTCTTCATCCTCGACGATGAGACGGACTTGGACGGGAACGTGGATTGGAACCCGGCGAGATTCCTGAACCACAGTTGCGAACCGAATGCGGTGGCGGAAATTTTTGATGACCAGATCTGGATCATGGCGCAGCGCACGATCCAGCCGGGGGAGGAAATCACGTTCAACTACAGCTACGATCTGGAGAACTACGAGGAGCACCTGTGCCTCTGCGGTGCGGCGAAGTGCGTGGGCTACATGGTCGCGGAGGAATTTTTCCCGCAGGTGCGCGCTTCGGCGCCGCAAGCAGCGCGGGTGTAAGGGCGCGGTGCGGCGCGGCGGATGGGAGTGCCGCAAGGTTGCATGGGCCATGGCGTGAAGTGTCGCCATCGCCGCGGGAAGCACAGGGCCTTGCGCGGTGCTGCGAATTCCCCGCAGTCCCACACTCCTACGAAAACGATCCGCAACGCGTTTGTGAATGCGCCGAGTTGCACGCCTTGCCGCAGTTCGCTGCTCACCGGGCTGCGGGGCGTCAACGCGCTGCATCCTTCGCGACGTCAGACGGCCTTCGCCTCCTCCGCATCACGCTCGGCTTCGATTTTTTCGACGGCCTCGGTGTCGCGTCCGAGGTAGCGCGCGGCCATGAACCACAGCGCGCTCGCGAGCACCATCATGAGCGACACGAGGGTGAATGCGGTGTCCCACGAGGTGTGGGTTTTCACCCATCCGATGAGCGGCGGCGAGATGGCGTCTCCGAGGGCGTGGATGAGGAAGATGTTCATCGCAAAGGCGGTCGCGCGAATCGCGGGCGAAGTGACGTTGGCGAGCGCGGTGTTCGCGGGGCCGGTGTTGAAGAAGAGGAAGAACACCGCGCCGAACACGGCGTACCATGCGTAGGGGAATGTGAGCTTCAGGATCGCGAGCGTACAGGGGAACGCGAGCAGGATGGCGATGCCGGAGACGGTGAAATAGGCGCCGCTGAAGCGCGGGCGCAGTTTCTCGCCGAGCCATGTGCCGGTGAGCGTGGAGAGGATGCCGGCGATGACGACGATGATGCCGAAGGTCGTGTTCACTTCGGCCAGGATCTCGTTGGACTGCTTGATTGCGTCGGGATTCCCGAGTGCGATGAACGGTCCGAGGTTCTGCTGCTCGGTGATGCGCAGCCAGATGTATTTGGGAATCCAGAAGGCAATGCCGCCGATGGCAAATGTCATGGCGGTCATCGCAAAGGTGTTCAGCATGAATGAGGGGATGCGGAGCAGCGTGCGCACATCGGCGCGCAGCGTGGCCTTGCTCACGGTGCGCGGCCGGTGCGGGTGCGGCTCGCGCATGAGCCATGAGAGCGCCGCGAGCAACAGGCCGGGCACCACGACAACGTAAAATGCCGAGCGCCAGCCAAACCATTTGTTCATCGCCCCGCCGACGACATAGCCGAGCGCGCTGCCCACCGGGATCGCGACGTAGAAAAGCGCCATCACCTTGCCGCGTTTTTCGATGGAAAAATAATCCGAGATGAGCGCCGGTGCCGCCGGTCCGTAGCCCGCCTCGCCGAGGCCGACGATGATGCGGCTCGCGAGCAACACGCCGAAGCCGGCGGCCAGTCCTGTCATCCCGCTCGCGAGGCTCCACACCGCGACGCTGCCCGCGATGATCCACCAGCGCGAGGTGCGTTCCGCGAGGCGTCCGAGGATCGGCGCGCCGATCATGTATGCGTAGAGGAACGCGGTGGAGAGCAATCCGACCTGCGCGTCGCTGAGGTGAAATTCCGCGGCGAGCGGCGGTGCGACCGCGGCGAGGATCTGCCGGTCGATGTAGTTGAAGAGATTGATCGTGAGCAGCAGCGCGACCGCCTTTTTTGCGTCGCGATGAAATGGGGCTCCCTGCTCTTGCATCGCGGGAGGAAACAGGCGCGCGGCGCGGACTCCAAGCACAATTGGGAGCGGAAGGCGGAACGACTCCGTTGGAGTGCTCAGTGCTCAGTCGGCGCGCATTTTGAATCTGAGCACTGAGAACTGAGCACTGAGCACTTGTCCCTTTTTGCGCGACAATTCCGCCAAGCCGAAACTCCTGCATTGCCAAGTTTCGCGCGCGGCGTTGAATCCGCACCCTCATGCGGCTCCGGAATAACCTGCTCGCCCTCGCAATCCTGATCATCTTCATCGGGATCGGTGTTCTGTATGTGCGCTTCTGGGTCGTGCAGCGTCCGTACGGGATCATCATCTTTGTGAGCGACGGGCTGGTCACGCGGCACATCTCGGCGGCGCGGCTTTATGAAAATGGCGCGGGCAACCGTCTCGAAATGGAGAAGCTGCTGCCGAATTCCGCGCTCGTGCGCAACGACCCCGCGCAGTACGCGGTGCCCGACGCCGCATCCGCCGCAAGCGCGATGGCGACGGGCTGGAAGGCGCGCCATCACACCGTCGGCGTGAAGGAAAATGGAGAGTCGGTCGCATCCATCCTCGAGCTTGCGCGCAAGGAGGGGCGCGCCGTGGGTCTCGTGACGAATGGCCGGCTGACCGCTTCATCGTCCGCGGCATTTTACGCGCACACCTTGTCCGCGGAGGACGGGCAGGCGCTTGCGCCGCAGTTGCTCGCGGCGCCGCAGTTTAAGGTGCTGCTCGGGGGCGGGAGCGGGGATTTTTTGCCGGAGGGGAAAAATGGACGGCGCACGGACGGGAAGGATTTGCTCGCGGGCCTGGCTGCGCCGCGATGGGACGTGGTCCGCACGCGCGCGGAATTGGAAGGCGCAGGGCATTACCACGGCGGCACGCTGCTCGGGCTTTTTGCGGAGGACAGGATGGATTTTTCCAAGAAGCGCGAACTCAACGGCGCGCAGCCCTCGCTGTCGGATCTCGTGCATCACGCGATCGAATGCCTCGAGACGAACCGCCGCGGCTACGTGCTCATCGTGGATGAGACGCTCATCTCGCGCGCATGCCTGCTGAATGAGGGCGAGCACCTCATGCGCGAGACGCTGGAGCTGGATCGCGCCATCGGCACCGCGGTGAAATATGCGGGCGAAAAACCGCTCATCGTCGCCGTGGGACGCGCGAGCATCGGAGGATTCGCGCTGAGTGGGTACCCGATGCGGCAGGACAAGGGGCTCGCGCTGCTCGGTCTCACGCCGGAGGGGAATCCGTACATCACCTGGGCAACCGGCCCGAAAGGCGCGAAGCCGAACGAGCCCGTCGCACGCGATGCAGACGCGGGCGTGAACACCGCTGAGGATGTGATCGCGCTCGGTGCGGGCCTCGGCGCGGAGAAGCTGCGCGGGTTCCTCGACAACACGGACATTTTCAAGATCATCCGCGACGCGCTGTGACGGAGGTTGAGAGTTGAGGATTGAGAGGAAGATCGTGTGTGTCACGCCTCTCAACCCTCAACTCTTAACTGCGGAGCCTCAGTTCAGAATCGCGATCAGCTCCACCTCGAAGATCAGCGTTTCGCGCGGGCCGATCAATTTTCCCGATCCCTTCTCCCCGTATGCGAGCTGCCACGGGACGTAGATCATCCACTTCGAGCCTTCCTTCATGAGCTGGAGAGCCTCGGTCCAGCCGGCGATCACCTGTGTCACGCCGAATTTCGCTGGCTCGCCGCGCTTGTGGCTGCTGTCGAATTCGCGCCCGTCAATGAGCGTGCCCTTGTAGTGGACGACGACCTGATCGGCCTTTGCCGGGTGCTTGCCGTCGCCTTCCTTGAGCACGCGATATTGCAGCCCGCTCGGCAGCGTCTTCACGCCCTCCTTCTTCGCGTTCTCGATGAGAAAAGCCTCGCCCTTTTCGCGTCCCGCCTGCGCGTGTGCGGCGGGCGCGGCGCAGAGCAATGCGGCGGCACATGAGAGGGCTGAGAGGAGGGGATTCTTCATGCGTGGACGCTACGCGCGGCAGATGTCCGGCGGCAAGCGGTGTGATCGGCGGAGCTGCTGCAGACGCGGATTTTCTCCGGCACGAGGAGATGCAGAATCACCGTGCATTTTTCGCCGATGCGATCCTCTCGACGGACTTGCTCGCATCGCGCCGATCCTCGACCACGTGGACGTGCTCCTATGGAGCGCGAACCAGCCCGTGTCCGCCGCGACGCGCAAGGCGTTGCTCGCCTACGCAAACCGCGGCGGCGCGATCGAAGTGCTCGCCGAAGCGACAAGCCCGAAGACCGGCAAAATTTTTCCGCAGGTCTTCATCGTCAAGCATCCGAAGGCCCGCATCGTCGGCCTCACGCTCGGCCACGATGCACGGGCGCACGATCTCCCTGCATACCAGACGTTGCTGAAGAACGCCGTCCAGCGGGCTGCGGGAAA
>BJFP01000307.1 GCA_014189875.1 Verrucomicrobiota bacterium
GGGAAACGCTCACCGACGTTTCGATCACAAAGCAGCTCGTCGCAAATCCCGGCGCGGACTACCCGCAAGTGGCCGGATCGGAGATCGTCTATCGCGCGCTATCGGCTGCATACGGCCACAAAATCACGACCACGCTGCTGAACTTCGCTGGTATCTCCATCACGAAGCAAAGCACGATTCAAATCCGCTATCCGTCCGTGGTGACTGGATCGCCGTCCTTCACCCACTTGGAAGGCAACGACGGCGCGGTGATCGTGAATCTGAACTGGCCGATTGTCGCAGGAGGTTCGCGGCAGGCCAACGCAACGACGACATTCACCTACGCGGCTTCGCCAAGCCAAGACTCGGCCAACGCCTACTTCACGCCAGAGTTGAAAGACCTGGTGTTCAGCGGCCTGTTCTACAACGTCTCCATACGCGGCGTAGCGGTGAACGGCACTGTGACGGTGCCGGATTTCAACACTGCCAGCGACAATCCGAAGTGGGGCTACGTCGCCGTCGTCGGACCATCGTGGACAGGGACGAGCGGCGCGAGCGCGTTCCTTTCCGCGGTGTCCGGTATCGTGTTTTCCTGCGACATCCAGAACTGGAAATACAACCTGCGTCGAAAAGCCCTCACAACCGTCACCGGATAATGCCTGAATCGCCTGACATCCCAGAGAACATCGCCGCGAGAATCCGCTTGGTGATGCCGCATTCACTGCCTTCGCAGGAGCAACCGCTGCCGGGGCAACAGGCAGATCCAGACCGGAACGAGCCGATGCCGTATCAGCGCCCCGAGGGGTTGCTGCCTGTGAATACTTACGTGTGCCCGATCGACATCCTGAGTCTCGACAGTAATGCACAGACGGCGACGTTTCGCCCATTCACAGTCAACCAGCTTGTGCCGTCAAACTTTCAGGACGCCCTTTCGATTGCTAACTCCGTCAGCTACATCTACGTACACTGCGAAACGGACGGAAGCCAAGTCAACGCGGTGACATTGGAAGTGTCTTCCACACCACGCCCTCCGCCGGCGGTCACGATGGGGTCTGCTCCTTCCGCCTTCGATGTTCTTGTTTGGGTCATCGTGAGAACATCGTCTGGCGGAGGCTACACATTCAGCCGATTTAAGATATGGGGCTGCGGAAACATCGCGGCGTCTCCTGTGGAATTTATTCGCACCGACAAATCTACGCCTGTTCCCGGCCAGAGTTCTTACGATATTTGGTACGCGTGGAGTGCCGTGCTGGGATAATGCCATGTTCACCGCACAGACCACACGTAGTCCACTGACTGCGATCCAGTCGGAATACACGCGTAGCGCTTCGGGCTCAACCGCCGGTTGGAGCAGCACATTCCTTAGCACGCAAAACGGAAGCTCTAACGGGAGTCAGAGCACTGGCGAGACCATCTATAAATACACGGATCACCACAGCCGCTCGACTGTTCTTTGGAACGGCACTGGCACCGCCGCTACGGACTACACCACAACAACCTTCAAAACAACCGAGGCGGGCGGAGGAACAACCAACAGGACAACTGACGCCAGCGGCGGTGTGACGAATAGCTACACTACCTCCGACACAACCGAATACGATGTTACCCCGACAGTGCCTAACACTAGCTTTGGCGTCTCGGACTCCGGGGTTACTGCTGGAGCGACCACTTTTACCGAACTGCTGGACGGGCTTTCGACTAGCACGAACACCCATCAAGCCGGAATCGTAAGCGGGACGTTTTCTGAAACCTACACCTACCCGGAAAGCACCGTAGCGACCTCGACCGAAACTACGACACAAACAGCCGGAACTGCGGTTTCAGAACTTACCACGGTGTACGGATCGACTACGACCACGACAGCCGGAAGCTCCACTTTCACTCAGACCACTTCGGATTACGGATTCATCACCGACACGCGCTTGGCTCAGTCCTACGCATCGATCACCTGCTCGGCTAGGTTTGAGGTGATCGAGACTGCGTTCTGGCTGGATGACAGCGAGCGCGCGTGGGTATTCACTGGCGGCGCTGGCGTTCAGCCGCTCCACTCCATTTGCTCTGAGGCGTCAGTCAGCTTCACGACCGGTGCAGCCACCACGACGTCGGCTCGCACGCGAACCGTTGTGGTAACCTCCGACCGGATCACGATCTCTCGATTTGAAACCACTAATAGCAGCGCGACGGTTTCGTGGACAACATCTGCTTCTGCGTCTGCTACGATCACAGATTTGACGATAAGCGACATTCCTAACTCCACCAGCACCAGCTACGGCGCAGTATCGCCAGCCACGACTACACAGAGCACTGCATTGATCTTGCGCGGCAGCTTCACAACCAACAGCACCAACACTGAAACAGCCTATGCTTCTGAGACATACGCGCAGGTTGCCTATATTTACGACTCGCGCGTGTCTGTGATTCCGGCGTTTGATGGCAATGGTGACGCGACCGGCTTTGTGACGCGAAGCTCCCAAACATCGCAATACCTCTTGTCCACTTCTGGTGTCAGCGGCGTAGCCGTGGCCTTCAGCGGATCGACCGGCGCTGCCGCAGAAGCGCAAGGCATTAGCGAAACGATCACGGTTCAGTTGACGTGGAACGGCATCAGCTTGGACAACGGACGCGGCGTCAGCCTGCTGGCACCAAGGACGCCGCGCGGCGTGCGGGTGTATGCGTCCAGCGATCAGGATAGCATCTTCGCCCAAATCGGAGCTTCTGGACTTGGATTCACTATTCCGTTCACGAAGTTCTCGCGATTCCAGCGGGGGTCGGTTTCAGGTCCGCTAGATACCACCTACACCACCACGGACGCCTCGGCTGGAAACACACGCTCTTACACGGTATCCATTGGAACCAGCGCGACCAGCAACACCGCAAGATTTATTTCCATCACGCGGGCCACGGTATCTACCACACAGAGCGTCACCAGCGCCTCCTTCTACAACACCATCGAACTGACCCGCCGTAGTCGCGCACTGTCTAGTAACACCAGCACGCGCTACATTCTCGGCGGTCGGCAGTTTGACACGCGATCTGAGTTTGCGGCGCTTCATGCGGGAGTGATCGACTCCACTATTGTCGAGTCCACCACGACCCACAATGGAGTTTTGACTACGCACTCATCCTACACCGCCGCTGCCGATAGTTCGTTTTTGATCGCATTCAAGACGATCCCCGGATACTCGGAAAGCCTGTCCGGACCCGGATATTCCACATCGCCCAAGTGGGTCTCCTGATTTTCTATGAAACTCGCCATCACCATCTGCGCCACCCGCGACTACCTCTACGCCATGCCGGAGTTGGCTGTTCGGATTCAGGCCAATCTTGCCTACACCACCCGCAAGTTCAGCGCCATCCATCTGATCCTTTCAGGGGATGAGTCGCCAGAACTGGAAGCAATAGCCCGTAAATTTTCCTCCATCGGACGCGGAGTGGAAATCCACACAGAGACGCAGACGCTCCCGCCTTCCGCGAAGAACTACGACAAGCCGGCTCAAATGATGATCGCCGCAATGCGGACACGCGCATTCACCGCAGCGCGCGGATTAGGAGCCGATGCCTGCTGGTCGCTTGACAGTGACGTGCTGCCGCCAGAGAATGCGCTGGAGTGCATGATGGGGATGCTGGAGTTCGACCGGGGCTACTACGGCGTCGCGGCCTGCCCTTACCCCTCGCAGGGCGGTGGCGACTTCCTTGGAGGACGGGGAACGCCGCAGCGCCCGATCTTGCCTGACGTGTTCGAGGAAGAGCGCGTCATCCCGAAGCGGATGAGTCTCGTGCTGAGTGCGCGGAGGGAGCGTGTGGAAAAGTCCGCGGAATCCGAGCGCGAGAAGGAGTGGAAAAAGCTCTCCCGGCTGGAAAAGCGACTGGAGAAGATGCCGCCGAAGGGGAACATCTTTGAACGCCTCGCCCAAGCGAAGGAATGGAAGCGCCGCGGCTGGCTTTCATCCGCATACCCTGCCATTGGTCTCGGTGCTGTGGTGCCGTCAGACTGGTGCGGGATGGGCTGCACGCTCATGGGGCACCGGGCGCTGGCATCTGCGCTACTAGAAGGGTATCGAGGCGAGGGCACCGAGGATCTTTACATCGTCTGGAGGCACTGGTTCCCAAAAGGGATTCGCATCGCCTGCATCACCCACGCCCCCTGCGATCATGTCATCAGGGAGCGGATGCCGGACGGAACTCAGGACATCACTCGACTGCGACACATCCAAGCGTTCCATGAAGGCTCAGGGGAATGCGTCGGCCATTTACGCACACGCAGCGTCGCCTTTGGGCCACTTGAGTCTGAGTGATTCCGCCCGCCCCCGCCATCTGGCTAAGGGCGCGCATCGCAGTTAGCTCGGCGTGTAGGTGATCCGCCTCGCAGCCGCGAACGAGTTTTTCCAGACCGGCAGACGCTCCGGCACGATGGAAAGCTGCTCCTTTTGCGATGCGCCTTTCAGGTATTGCAGCGTTTTCCAAGTGTTGTCGTCGATCTCCTTTCCGATCAATCCGGTCAGCCATCCCTTTTGCGCCCTCGTCACCCCCAGTAGAGTCAGTTGCGCGGAGTTGAAGCCGATTCCGTTTTTTCCAATGGAGTGAAGGTTTTCGCGTGTCAGGATCATGCAGTCCATTTCCACCCACCCCGCCCGCTGGCAAGCGAAATGTCGTTGACGGGACGCTCCAAACCGCGAAACGTCCTGCCATGAACTCCCTGCAACGCTTCATCGCCGACAACAACCTCGACGGCAACGCCGTGCTGTCCTGGCTCCAAACCGCCATCCCGAACCAGCCCGTGTCGGACATCTGCAAAACCCCCGCCGACGTGTGCGAAAGCGACGCCGTTCGTGCTGTGGCCGTGATGATGGAGCATCGCAGGCGGAGGAAGCCGTGAGACGTTCGCCTCTGCGCCGTGTCGGCGCCAAGCAGTCCGCCCGGCTCCGCATCTACGCCAAACTGCGAGTCGAATACCTGAGCGACCGCCCCGCCTGCCAGTGGCCGCAATGCCCGTGCCTTGCGACGGAGATTCACCACCGGGAAGGCCGATTCAAGAACCTGAACGTCACGTCCACATGGAGCGGGCTGTGCCACGCCCACCACGCCGAGGTTCACCGCCACCCCGCGCAGGCGCGTGCGATGGGGCTGCTGAAATGAGTTGACGGGGAGGGCTGTGGCGGTATGGTCGCGGTGCCGTGTGAAAGCGGCGAAACAGATGCGCAAACCTTTCCAGCCCGCCTTGGGCAACTCACGTCTCCGCGCAGGAACTTTCACCGTGAATCCGAGGCGGGCCTTTTATTTA
>BJFP01000308.1 GCA_014189875.1 Verrucomicrobiota bacterium
TCCTTTCCGCAACGCAGGCTTCGTGTGCAGCACGACGCTGTGCGTGGACGAGAAGCCGTGCCATGTCGCGTGAAAGTCCGCGCGGTAGTCCGCAACGCTCACCTTCGTGAGGATGCAGCGCAGATTGCCACCCCACGCGGAATTCCTCGCGCTCGACCAGCGTCCCGAATACGCGCCTTCCAAAGACTGGCGCTTCACATCACTGTCGGTAGCGGCAGCGAATCGTTTGTCATAACTCGAGCACCCTGCGACGAGCGCAAGCGACACGCAGAATACGGCACGGAGGAGGTTCTTCATTTGAAAGACGATGACCTCCGCGCCCCGCACTCGCTAGCCGGAAAATGGAACAGGGCCGGATGAAACTTTTCGCCTTCATATCGCTCCTCCCCATGCTCGATTCCGGCTCAGTCCGTGCGGTCATTTTCTACCGCAGAAGCGCAGAGACGGATGGAGAGGATCGCGGAGGGACAGAATGAAACATCGGCACCGAGCGGTGCGGCAATATCCCCTCTGCGAAGCTCACTATCCTCCTCTGCACCTCTGCGTTTGAAATAGCATGCGCCAATTTTCATCCGCATCGTCCGGCCTGCGAACCGGAGCCGCCGCAAACTGGACGTTCAGTATTGCGGGCGCTTTCGCAGCCTGTAAAGTTCCCGCCCTTCACCGTGGCCACACACAAGCGCATCCTCTTCGTCTGCACCGGAAACATCTGCCGCAGCCCCATGGCAGAGGGTCTCCTCCGCCATGCGGCAAAGCATCGCGGCGACATCTCCGTGGCGTCCGCGGGCGTCGCGACCGGCCACGGCCAGCCTGCCAGCGAGAACAGCGTCATCGCCCTCCGCCAGTGGAATATTAACATCACCGACATCCGCTCGCAGCCCCTCACGGACGAACTCGTCGAGTGGGCCACGCACATCTTCGGCATGACGCGCTCGCATCTCGACGCCATCCTCACGTTCTTCCCCGAGGCCGAGGAAAAGGCGTGGCTCGCGTGCGAATTCACGCCGGAGTTTGCCGACTACCCCGAAGTCCCCGACCCCATCGGCCAGGGCCTGCACGCGTATCTGAAGACGCGCGAAGTCCTGCACAAGGCGATGCCCGACCTCCTCAAATTTATTGATTCCACCGACATGACCACCGCCACTAACCCGACCATCACCTCGAACCCCAAGTCCACCCTCCGCATCGCCATCGGCGCGGATCACGGCGGCGTCGAAGTGAAAGCCGCGCTCCACACTTTCCTGAAAAGCAAAGGCCTCACCGTGCATGACGTCGGCACTCAGAGCGCGGACTCCGTGGACTACCCCGACTACGCATCGCTCGTGTGCAACCAGGTCCTCGCCGGCGAGACCGACCTCGGCATCCTCGTCTGCCGCACCGGCATCGGCATGAGCATCTCCGCAAACCGCCACAAGGGCATCCGCGCCGCAGTCGTCACGAATGCCGCCGACGCCCGGACCACGCGCCAGCACAACCACGCAAACGTCCTCTGCCTCGGCGCAGTGAACGTCGCCCCGAATGCCGCCGGCGCGATCGTCGAGGCATTCCTCACCGCGCAGCCCGAGGGCGGACGCCACGAGCGCCGCGTGGATAAAATCGAGAGCTGCTCCGGCATCGGCGGCAAATCGCTGGCTGAGACGGACAACGCCGTCTTCACCGCCATCGAGCACGAGCACAAGCGGCAGTTCGAAAACATCGAGCTGATCGCGAGCGAGAATTTCACCAGCGCCGCCGTGATGGAAGCGCAGGGCTCCTGCCTCACGAACAAATACGCCGAAGGCTACCCCGGCAAACGCTGGTATGGCGGCTGCGAAAATGTGGACACGACCGAGCAGCTCGCCATTGACCGCGCCTGCAAGTTGTTCGGCGCAAAATTCGCCAACGTCCAGCCGCACTCCGGCTCGCAGGCGAACGCCGCCGTCTATTTCAGCGTCCTTCAGCCCGGCGACAAAGTGCTGGGCATGAATCTCGCCCACGGAGGCCACCTCACCCACGGCCACCCCGCGAACTTCTCCGGCCGCTTCTACAAGTTCTGCCAATACGGCGTGAGCCAGAAGGATGAGCGCATTGACTACGACGAACTCGCCGAAGTCGCCAAGCGCGAGCAGCCGAAGATGATCACCGCCGGCGCGTCGGCCTATCCGCGCATCATTGACTTCCAGCGCATGAGCGAAATCGCGAAGAGCGTCGGCGCCTACCTGTTCGTGGACATGGCGCACATCGCCGGCCTCGTCGCTGCGGGCGTCCATCCGAACCCCGTCCCGGTGGCCGACTTCGTCACCACCACCACGCACAAGAGCCTGCGCGGCCCGCGCGGCGGCATGATTCTCACGAACAGCGAGGAGCTTTTCAAAAAAATCCAAAGCCAGGTCTTCCCCGGCATCCAGGGCGGCCCGCTCGAGCACGTCATCGCCGCCAAGGCCGTCTGCTTCCACGAGGCGCTCCAGCCGTCGTTCAAGCAATACGCCGCGCAGGTCGTATCGAACGCCAAGGCCCTCGCCGCGCGTCTCGCGCACCACGGCTACCGCATCACCAGCGGCGGCACGGACAACCACCTCATGCTCGTGGACCTCCGCCCGAAGGGCCTCAACGGCGCAGTCGCCAGCGCCATCCTCGACGAAGCCGGCATCACCGTGAACAAGAACGGCATCCCCTTCGACACCGAGCCGATCACGAAAGGCGGCGGCATCCGCGTCGGCACCCCCGCCGTCACCACGCGCGGCATGAAGGAGGAGGAAATGATGGACATCGCCGACTTCATCCACCGCGTCCTCACCTCCCGCGATGACGCTGCCGCCATCGCCAAAATCCGCGAGGAAGTCCACGCCTTCAGCCGCAAATTCCCGCTGCCGTTCTGAGCATCCTCACGCCAGTACGACGCTTGTCCTGCAAACGATCCCGACTACTCTCACCGCATGAGCTACGCTGCCATCGAAGTCGAACTCCATGAGGGCCGTGTTGTCGCCTGCAGCGCCGAGCCCCTGCCGCAGGAAGGCAAAGGCCTCCTCGTCATTCTCTCCAGCACCGGGATGGAAAATGCACGCCACGGCTGGCAGGACGCGCTGGGCGGCATTCGCAGGCACCAGGCTGAACGCCAACACACGCCACGCACCGCCGAGGCCGTGGCCGCCCAGCTTCATCAGGAACGAGCCAGCTGGGAATAAGGTGCCATGCGCGTGTATCTCGACAGCGCGACGGTGATCTACCTCGTGGAAAACATCGCACCTTGGGAGGCCGCGGTTCAGGCAGTCCTCCGCAGGCCCGGCGCAGTCCCGCAGGCCAACCTGCTCACGCGCCTGGAGTGCCGGGTGCTGCCACTGCGCGAGGGCCGCACCTCATTGCTCGCAGACTACGACGCATTCTTCACAAGCCTCCACGGCGGCCTGCTCGGCCTGGATGCAGCCGTGTTTGAAAAGGCGGCCGCCTTGCGCGCCAGCCTGAACCTCCGCACACCGGACGCCCTTCATCTCGCCGCCGCCATCGTGGGCGGCTGCGACACCTTCCTCACCAACGACCAGACATTGCAACGATGCACCGAAATCCACATCGAGACACCCGCTCCGGCGGCATGAAGGAGGAGGAAATGATGGACATCGCCGACTTCATCCACCGCACGCTCACCTCCCGCGAAGACGCCACCGCCGTCGCGAAGCTCCGCGAGGAAGTCCACGCCTTCAGCCGCAAATTCCCGCTGCCGTTTTAAGACACTGAACCTTGGCCCGGCTGCGGGCTTCCACGTCTTATTCTTTCAACGAGGCCGCTTACCGCAAATGAAATTCTACGCACTGATCCTCATCGGTATCCTCATTGCCAATGCTCAATGTCAGTCCGACATCAAAGGAGAAACCGAGGCAAAAATAATTGAGCGCTATGGCAAGCCGAACTTGGTTCGTGGTGAAGGCAATCTAAAGCTGCTCTACTACTTCGCCCAAACGAAGACCCCTGATTTTGTGGTTCGACTAAAGGATGGCATAGTCGCCCAACGGACTTGGGCTTTTAGCAAATGGGCCCTCCCCGCCTCCGGCGGCGGAATCATGTTTGCAATACCCCGGCCTGAAGAGATCATGGCCGCAAAAGGTGACATCAAGATGTGGATTGATGAGTTGGAGTGGCCCGGTCCATGGAAGAAATTCGACGTTCAAGGCCGCAATGGCCTTCTCGACAACGTGATTGCGGCAGCTTCGGCTTTCGGAGCGCAAAACATCGTGCTTCCCATAGACCATCCATTTGTTTCTCTGATTACCGGCGGAAAGCCGGAGAACTTCGGAACGATTATCCAGAACGGCGATCGAAAAACGATCGATATTTTGGCGCTCATCAAAGATCACCGCGACAACCTGCTAAAGATGGAGATCCAAAAATGAGGCAGGCGCCCCTTTTTCTCCTGCTCACATAAGTGCCATTCGGGACGGACTGATTATTTGCTCCCGTCCCCGCGGAGAACAGAGACGTTGAAGACCGATTCACAGCCTTCTACTCTCCACCCATGAGCTTCACCGAAATCCTCGATGAAACTCCCCGTCTATCCTTCGCGGAGCGGCAGGAACTCGTGCGGCACGCCATCGCGCTGGATGATTCGGAACTGACCATGGAGGAAAATGCGCTGCCCGATGCGCGCATGGAGGACTTCCGCCGCAATCCCGATGCGGGCATCCTACTCGAAGAACTGCGGGCCCACGTCACGCAACGGCTGCCGCTGCAATGATCTGCCGCGCCATTGTCAAACCGCTCGCGCCGGACCACGGCTTCACCGGCAAATTTCCGCTGCCGTTTTGAGAGGCTGACGAGCGCATCGGAACTTGCCTTCATCGAAAACCGCCGCCACCCTCACCGCATGACCATCGGACACTACGGCCCTACGACCGAAGAGACCAAACGTGCCATAAAGAGGATGAACGAATGGGCTGCCCAATTTGAATCCAAGCCGGAAGAGGCAAGGAAGTTTCTCGTCAAACACGGCTTCATCACGAAGACAGGGAAACTTGCGAAGCGCTATCGTTAACCGCGCATGATCCGCTGCCCATTTTTCGAGGGTCGCCCGATTTTTCCCGGCTCGAAAATCGCGGCGCAGACTCACCTTCAATGGTGCATCCGCGTTCCAAAAAAGAGCGTTCTCGGTTATTTCCGTGTTCGGTAAATGATCGATCTCCCCGTCGCCATCCTCGCAGGTGGGCTCGCCACGCGGCTGCGTCCGATCACGGAGAAGATCCCGAAGTCGCTCGTGGAGGTCGCGGGCGAGCCGTT
>BJFP01000309.1 GCA_014189875.1 Verrucomicrobiota bacterium
ACACGATCAGGCTCGGCCCCTGCCCGGCCACCGTGCGGAGAAATGCGAGCGCCTGGAGTGTCTTTCCGAGGCCCATTTCGTCAGCGAGGATTCCTCCGAAGCTGTTTTGCGCGAGAAAGTTCAGCCAATAAACACCCTGTTTCTGGTATTCCCGTAAGATCGTGTCCAACGACCCGAGCGGCACCGGGATGAGCCGTTCGAGCTTCCGTGCGGCACCGGCCCATTCCCGCCAGCGTTGCTCGCCGGCGACGGGCATCGCATTTTCCTCGGCAAAGGCATCCAGCGCGCCCGCCTGCCTGCGGTCCAACCGATAGACGCCCGCCTGGCTCTGCCGCGGATTGCTGTCGCGCAGGAGTTGCTCGAATTCATCCAGCAGCCCCGGATCGAAGACCGCGAGCTTTCCGTTTTTCCGGCGGAGGTGGCTCTGACCGCCTTGCAGCAGCCGCGCGATGTCCGCGCCGGAAAATCGTTCGCCGGCGGCGGTGCCGAGTTGATACGAGAGGTCGAACCACTGCTCGCCAGACGACCGGATTTCCAGCCGTGGCTCGATGCGTTCGACATCGCGCGTCACGAATCCGAACCGCTCGCCGACCTCCACCGTCCACTCGCGCCGGAGCCGTGGCAGTCCCGCGGCGAAGAACGCCAAGATGCGCTGCTCGCCCTTGAGCGTGAGTTCCCCTTTTCTGTCCGGCCCGGAAAATCCGAATGCGCGCAGCCGCTCAAGCGCCGCCTGTTCGCCCGCGCGGTTGCGCAAAAACTTCGCAAGCGCTGCGCCGGTCGCGTCGAGCGTTATGCGGCGCTCGCCGTAGATTGCCTCGATGCGTGCGATGAGGAAATTCAGCGATCCCTCAAAGTGCGCGGCAAACTTCGGGATCGGAAGTTCCTCCGGCAGGCCCGGTGTGCCCGGCATGACGTCGCCCTCGATTTCAAAGAATCCGCCGAGCATCGGAAGTTCGCGCGCTGCAAACCCGTCCGCCGCATCCGCGGGAATGTGGATCGCGCGCTCCAGCACCGCGAGGTAGGCCGCGGGCAAGCCTGGTGCGACCGGCGTGAATCTTCCATCGTGCAGCCGCCATGCGGAATTTTCCGCGAGCAGCAGCGCCCCCTCGGCCGCGATGTGCGACACGCGCAGCGAGCCGTCGTCCGCGCGCCCGATGTGCAGCGTGTCGCGAGTCCCCTGCCCTTCGATTTGCGCCGGTTGCGACTTGCCGAAAGTCACGCGCGGGTGTCCTTCGAGCGCGCCGAGCAGCGCGGCGAATTGCGCGCGCGTGAGCATCGCCATCGCGGGCAGTTTTCCATCCGCGATTGTGCGCAGGTGCATTGCGAGCCGCACGTCCGCCTCGCTCGCGCGGAAGCGCTGGGACTTGTCGAGCGCGCCGAGCGGCTTGCGCTGGCCGGCGGTTTCGATTTCACACACGATCATCACGGATTTTTTCTCCCACGCTGCGGCGAGATTCGGCGGCAGGATCACATGAAGCGCGGCGTCGGGGTCGTCGGTGTTGGAGGAAAAATTCGGATCACTTGCCGGTGTGGGCGCTGCGTTTTCGGCGCTGCTTTCCGTGGCTGATGGGGCATCTGCGGCTTCACATTTGCCTCGCACAACCGCCGTCGGCTCCGGCTTTTTCAGCCCGCGGATCACCGCCACACCGACCGCGAGCGAATGCGCGCAGATCAGCCCGCGCCTGCGGCTCGTGGGACAGGTGCAGGTGTTCTCCATGTCCGTCCGCGAACGCACGTGCAGCCCCGCGCGAAACTCACCATCCGCACCGCGCACGCGGCCTGCGAGCACCGGAGGCTCGTAGGATGCTTCGATCACTTTTCCTGCGTCATAAATCGCGCGCGCCTCCTTCATGGCTTCCCAGGCGCCGGCTTCCATCAGTATTTTTTCAGTGAGTTCGACCATCGTGCGAGCGCGCACTGAACCACGATCCCGCAGTGCGCGAAACCGCAGAGTGCGCAAAAGGATGAGATGAGGACGTTGTTCGCGAACCATACGAAGAGCACGAAAGCGTTGCGCGGCTTCTTGTTCTCTGCGGACACGCGTTACGGACACTCCATTGTGAACGCAGAGGCCCAGAGGAAAACAGAGAGGCGCGCAGAGGGATGGGTTCAGGGCTTCCTCTGCGTTGCTCTCCGACCGTCTCCGCATCTCTGCGTTTGAATCCAAGTTTCGGCGCCGCAATCCAGTTTTCCAGAATTGATCCACTCGATCTGCGCCCAAATATTCACCGCACGTCAATTTTCTGTTCATCGCCCCGCGCATTCCTACACTCCGCGACTTCATGAAAGTCATCGCCGTGGCGAACCAGAAAGGCGGCGTCGGAAAGACGACCACCTCGCTCAATCTCAGCACCTGCCTCGCGGAGCTGGGCCAGCGCGTCCTGCTCGTTGACCTCGACCCGCAGGCCAATGCCACGAGCGGCCTCGGCATCGAGCCGATGGACGAGATCTCCGCATCCGTGCCCATGATGGGCGGCGCGGCGCTGTCGGAAATGATCATTCCCACGCGCTTTCCGAATCTCTGGCTCATCCCCGCGAACCTCGATCTCGCCGGCGTGGAAGTCGAAGCGATCCGTTCCGGCGATCACCTCATGCGCCTTCACGACGCGCTCGCCGGGATGCGCACCGATGCGCCGTTTGACTTCATCGTGCTCGACTGCCCGCCTTCGCTCGGCGTGCTCATGACGAATGCGCTCTGCGCCGCAGACGAGATTCTCATCCCGCTCCAGTGCGAATATTACAGCCTCGAAGGCCTCGCGAAAATGGTCGGCCTCTGCGAGCAACTTCGGGAGTCCGGCGCAAATTCCGGGCTCCAGCTCTGCGGCATCCTCATGACGATGTACATGCGCACGAACCACTCGAACGCCGTTATCGGCGAGATCCAGAAGCACTACGGCGACATCATTTTCAAGACCGTGATCCCGCGCACCATCCGCCTCGCCGAAGCGCCGAGCCACGGGCAGCCGATCATCCAGTACGAGCCGGGCGGCCTTGGCTCCGCAGCATACCGCGCGCTTGCAAAGGAATTCCTCTCCCGCGAAGGCGTGAAGGCAGTCACGATGGCGGACTGAGCACTGCGCCTCCGCCAGAGCAATTCAAGAGATAGCGTAGCCGTGTTCCGCATTCCGAGTTGAGCCGTGCGGAGCGGCGGTGGAACGCGACCTCCCGGGCGCGTTTCCCGGATGGAATACTTACGCCCCGCCGAAGAACCGTGCCCGGAGGTCACGCTGCACCGGCGCTCCGCACCTCCATGATCCAGGACGCTCCACTACCAATCCCAACCTCCAACGACGGCCATAGGTCTTATTGAAATGCTTCAGCGCCTCGCCTTGCCTTTGTCCGTGTGGACGGACTTGCCCATCTTACTCTGCACGCAGCCGCGATCCTCATGCACGTCGCGCGACTGCTTGAAGTTCTTGTCGGTCGTGCGCGCTTTTTTAGCCGTTTCGTTGCGGTCGTCTCCGAGCTTGCGCGTCACCATTGCGGGTTTTGTTTTCATGGGGAAATGATGGAAGTCCGCGCGGCGCCTGGCAACCCGTGCATTGGCGGGACCAGTGTGGATTTTGCGCAGGAGCAGGATGAATGTGAACGAATTGTCGGAATCGTATGTTTGACCTTGTGCGGCTAAATAAATTATCCTCCGCATTTCCAAGTCGAAGCCCCACTTCACCCCGCAATCCATGATCCTCCACGGCAAAGCAGTACTCATCACAGGCGGCACGCGCGGCATCGGCGCAGCCACCGCGCTCGCGTTTGCAAAGGAAGGCGCGGATGTCGCCATCACCTCGCGGCATCTTGATGACGATGCGCAGCGCACCATGCGCGAGATCGAAAAGCTCGGGCGCGAGTGCGTCGTCCTCACTGGCGACTGCGGCTCGGCGGCGCAGTGCGGGCATCTCGTGGAAGAGGCGGCGAAGGAACTCAAGCGTCTCGATGTGCTCGTCCATTCCGCGGGCGGCGCGGTGCCCGGAGGTCTCATGGAAGTCACGCCCAAGGAATGGAACGCTGCATTCGACGTGCATGTCCATGCCGTCTTCCACCTCGCCCGCGCCGCCGTGCCGCACATCCGCAAACACAAGGAAGGCGCGATCATTCTCATCTCCTCTACGGCCGGGAAGCTCGGCGTCATGGGTGCCATCGCCTACCAGGCTGCGAAAGGCGCGCTGCCCCAGCTCACCCGTGCGCTCGCCCGCGAACTCGCAGCGGACAACATCCGCGTGAACTGCGTCGCGCCCGGTGTCATTCGCACGAAATTCCACGAGAACATGAGCGACGCGCAGAAGAAATTGAACCTCGAACACCGCATCCCGCTTGCTCGCGAAGGCACGCCGAAGCAGGTCGCCGATGTGATCGTGATGCTCGCGAAGAACGACTACATCACCGGCGACACGCTGACGATTGATGGCGGTCTGACTTCGCGCATCGCGTAAGCATCGCGGGACTGGCTGAGACCTTCCGTCCGGAACAATGCGGTTGGAATTCGCACGGCATGTTTCAAAAAACGCAGAGGCATAGAGAGGGTTCGGGAGTTGCGCAGAGGAAGGATTTTCCCGCACCGATCTTTGCGGAAGTTTCATTGCATCCCTTCGCGATCCTCTCCGTCCCCTTTCTGCGTTTTAACATAACCGCACGGACTGAATCCTTCCGGCCGGGGCGAGCGTTCTTGCCGCGGGCAGCGCGCTTTCGGCATAAGGGCGGGCATGTATTACCGCCGCTTCGGTCGCACGAATTTGCAGATGCCCGTCTTTTCCTGCGGAGGGATGCGCTACCAGCAGAGCTGGGATGATGTGAAGCCGGAGGCGGTGGAAGAGGCGGGGCAGCGGAATCTGGAGGCGACTATTTTGCGTTCGCTGGAACTCGGCATCAATCACATCGAGACGGCGCGCGGCTACGGCAGCAGCGAGATGCAACTCGGATGGATTTTACCGCGACTGCCGCGAGAAAAGATGATCGTGCAGACGAAGATCGCGCCCTTCGCCACGGCTCGGGAGTTTCGTGAGACGTTCGAGAAATCCATGGCGTATTTGAAGCTCGATCATGTGGATCTTCTCTCGCTGCACGGCATCAACAACGCCGAGCTGCTCGACTGGTCGCTGCGCAAGGGCGGCTGCCTCGACGAGGCGCGCAAGCTCCAGCGCGAGGGGCGGTGCAGGTTCATCGGCTTCAGCACGCACGCGACGACGGACCTCATCGTGAAGGCAATCGA
>BJFP01000310.1 GCA_014189875.1 Verrucomicrobiota bacterium
GGCGTTGGGCGTTGGGCGTTGGGCGTTGGGCGTTGGGCGTTGGGCGTTGGGCGTTGGGCGTTGGGCGTTGGGCGTTGGGCGTTGGGCGTTGGGCGTTGGGCGTTGGGCGTTGAGCGTTGAGCGTTGGACGTTGAGCCCCGCGCAGCGGCCGTTCGGCCTCTGGATGCGCGTCCCGATTCGCACCGGGCCTGCGGCGGGCCGAACGCCCAACGCCCAACGCCCAACGCCCAACGCCCAACTTCCAAAGCCAGAGCTCGCGACTGCGTCTGGCGCACTGTCTGCTTAGAAGCCTTAGCCATCAGCCCAACCATGAACGCCACAGCCCAACCTGGCGCGCAGACTCCCGTCCTCACTGCGCGCGTCTTTTGGATTTTTTTCGCCCTCATCGCCATCGTTGGCGCGGGCATCCGCATCCGGGACTCCGCGGCATTTCGGCAGACGGGCTTCGATGAGATCCTCTACCGCCGCTACGTGAACATGATGGACGGCGGCAGGCAGGTTGTCGGCACATTCCAGCAGGATATGTCCATGCACGGCTACGCCTACCCTGTGCGCGGTTCCGGTGCGGCGGCGCTGCCCGACCTCGTGGATTTTTTCCTCCAGACGCAGCGCAAGCCCGGCTCCGAATGCGAGCTGCCGCCGACGCGCTTCCTCTACATCTACACGTCGTGGCTTTGGAAAAATGTGCAGTTCGGATCGCAGCCGCCGCTCTCGCTGGCGGAGATGCAGAAGCCGGTCGTGGAAAATGATCGCTCGAAGGACGCCGATCACCGCGACCCCGCGCTGGCGTCGCTGCACCGCGTGTCGTGCCTTTTCTCCGTGCTGCTGATGCTCGCCGGCGGCCTCTTCGCGATGCGGATGCTCGGCAAGGCCGCGGGCCTCGGCGTGCTCGCGCTCATGGCGTGCGACCCGCTGCAAATCCACTTCAGCCAGCACGCGCTCATTGATGGCTTCTTCACCTTCTGGGCCGTGATGTGCATGTGGACGACCTGGGAATGCCTGCGCAATCCGCGCGGTGCGTGGCTCGCCGCGCACACCGCCTGCCTCGCGCTCATGGTGATGACAAAGGAGAACGCGTTCTTCGTGTACTGCGCCCTCGCCGTCGTCGTGCTCTGCAATCGCTGGCTGAAATTCGGCACCGTCACGCGGCGCTTCGTGCTGCTGAGCATCGCCGGGCCGCTGCTCGGCGTCGCCGTGCTCGTGCTGCTCTCCGGCGGGATCGGGCCGTTCATCGAGGTGTATCAGATGCTCGTCGGGAAGGCGCAGAACCTCACCTACGCAAAGCTCACCGGCGACGGCCCGTGGCACCGCTACCTCATTGATTTGATCACGGTGAGCCCCATCGTCGTGTGCCTCGCGCTCGGCGCACTTTTCGCCGTCGTGCCGCGCCGCAGGGAACTCGCCTTCTTCGCGGTCTTCGTCGCCGCGAGCTATCTCATCATGTGCAATGTGCGCTACGGGATGAACCTCCGCTACGCATCCATCTGGGAACTCCCGCTGCGCGCCGCGGCATTCTGCATGATCTGGCAATTGTGCGCGAGTCTCGGCCACCGCCAATGGCTCGCAGCCACCGTCGCAGTGGTCGCGCTCTGCGGCTACGAATTCCGGCAATACACGATCCTCGCGAAGAACCCCGCGCTTCCGCTCTACGAGACCGTCACAGCGGATTTGCTGAGGTTGCAAAATGTGATCAAGAGCGCGCCGTAAACAATCGGCCTTTGTTTCCCCTGTTCTGTCTGTCTGTCTTCTTCTGCAAGGAATTCGCTTTCGCGTCCGCCGCACCGGAAACGGTCAGAATGGGGACGGGCGTCGGGGAGTGAGGGGGTCTGTTCCCGACGCCCGAGCCGGGAACCTTTTCAAAATCCAGCAGCTCGCGGGACCAGGAAAGCGCGCCGAGGGAAACGGGAATGACAGCAATCTTGGAACCTTCGTGCCGCCCTTCAGCCGGAGCGCCTGTAGGCGATGAAAGATCACCTCCGCCCAGCCCGGCGCGATTTTCTGCGCCGTCACGATCGTCGTGAACGCATCGGCCCGGACCGAGGTCATCCGGCGCTCCGTTCATTCGACCTTGTGCTCCCGTTTCGGTCGCCGGGGTCTTGAGGGGCATCACTCCGGCACTTTGTTCCTGAACGGCGTGAATGGAGCCGCGGCTACTTTTTCGCCGCGAGCGACTCGAGGTAATCGAGCAGGCCGGCGAATTCCCTCACGGTGAGACTGTTTACGAGGCCGGGCGGCATGATGGAGGTGGGCAGCGTCTCGCGTTTGGCGATGTCCTTCACGTTGTACGTGACCTCCTGCGCGGCGACGTTGCGCAACGTGATCCCTTCCGCGCCCTCGCGCACGACGAAGCCGGCGTTCACCGTGCCGTCCTTGAGCGTGAATACATTGGTGACGAATCCCTGCGCGATGGTCTTGTTCGGATCGAGGATGCTTTCCGCGAGTTCGGGGCGCTTGTAGGTTTGCGCGATGTTGCCGAGATACGGACCCTTCTGCGGCTGGTTCTGCGCAGTGGTGTGGCAGGCGACGCACGTCTGCCTGGTGAAAAGCTGCTCGCCCAGCGCGACATCGCCCCGTGTCTTCACCACCTGCGCGATCACATCCTTGATCTCCATCTTCCCGATCACCGGGCCGGCATCCCTCGTCACTTGTTTCAGCTTCAGTTTCAACACGACGTTCTTCGCCTCGGCGGCGACCGCCTTGTCTGGATCATCGAGCGCGGCGAGAACCTTGTCGGCATACCCGGTGTGACGGATATCGCCGACCGCCTTCAGGATTTGGAGGCGGCGCCCCGGATTCCGCCAGCCGGCATCGAGAGCCTTCGCGGAAAGTTCGCGCGACTCGGGCCCTCCGGTCTTGCGCGCGCTGAGCGTGAGCAGGGCGGCATCGGCCCATTTCGCGAGGGGCGTGCCGGACTTCTCCGCCTCGGCCTCGAAGAGGAGATGGTGGCTCTCGAGCTTTGGAGCGTTGAAGAATGCGCCCATCGCGCGGTCGCGTTCCTTGCTCGGCCCCGCAATTTCACCGAGCCTCGCGATCGCCTCGAGCGAGGCAAGCGACCCGTCGGCGCTGTCCGTTTTTGCGAGCACCGCGACCGCCTGGGCGGTGACACTCGCATCGAGGTCCTTCGACCGCGCGACCTGCGCCAGCAGCGGGATGGAATCGGCGGGAACCGCGGCAGCGACCGCCAGTTCCGCGACAAGTTCGGGCAGCGCCTTCGCGTCGTTCTTCGCGAGCGTGAGAATGCGCTGGAGCGCTTCGTTGAACTGGATGCGATTGCGCCTCAGTTCACTCACAAGGAATGATGCCTCCCCGGGCGGCCCGCCCGCGACCGCGGACTTCAGGGCGGCGGCGATTTTGTCCGTCTCGCTCCACGGGGCGGGCTGGTAGTAAGGCCCGCGGTGATCGGGGCGCGTGCCCCAGCCGGCACCGGTCCATTTGCCCTCGGTGAAGTGCAGGCGGCAGAGCGCGGCAAGCAGACCCTTGCGCGCATCCATGCCGTTCGTGACGGCAAGGCGCTTGATGAGACCGTCCGCGACCTGCGGAGTGTGCATCATTCGCAACGAACGCAGCGCACTGTCGCGGGTCTTTGCCGCGGCCTTCTCATCGTCCACGATGGCGAAGCACGCGTCCGGCGTGTCCAGCATCGCAAGCGCGCGCTGCGTGGTGTGGACAATCACATCGTCGCCGTCACCGAGGAGCGCGGCGATTTCCGGTGCGAGCGAAGTGGTGCGCTGCCGTGTCGCGCCGATCACCGCGTTCAGGCGCGTCTGCGCATCGCTGCTCTTCATGCCCGCGCTGAAGAGCGACGCGGGCACGAGCGAGCGCGCCTGCTCCCTTGCGGCGAGGCCGGAATCGCCGAGCGCGAGCAGCACGTAGGGCTGGATTGCCGGCTCGCTGGCAAGCGCGGCGACAGCCTTGATGTTTGCCTCGTCGGGCGCGCCCACGTTGCGTTGCGACACGCCGTAGAGCGCGGCGATGCGCGTGGCAAGCGGCTTGGATTTGTCGGCGGCGAGCGCGAGCAGGAGACCGCGCGTGGCCGGGCTGTCGTCGCGGCGCAGGAGCGTGCGCTGGGCTTCGAGCCGGGTGCGGTGGCCCGGCGATTCGAGCAGCTTCACGAGCGCTTCGTCGGTCGCCCTCGAAAAATCCGGCAACGCGGGCGCTTTGAAATCCCCCGGCGTCACACGCACGATGTACCCCACGTCCGGACCGGACCAACTGAACCCTCCTCCCCTCCAGCTCGCCCCATACACATGGCCCAGCGCGTCCACATCCGCATCCGTCGGGCGCTGCAACTTGATGAACGGCGCGGGCTTCACCGTCTCGGCGTAGGTCGAGCCCTTCCGCTCCACGGTGTGGTGCCACAGCGCGCCGGTGCCCCAGTCCGCGGTGAGCGGCGCATTGTTCCATTTGCCAAAGCCCGGCTCGTCGAGGAATACGGCACCGCAGCCGGAGCCGCCGCCGTAGTCGTTGAGCGGCGCAATTTCCTCGTCCGGGAAGTTTTTGTAGAGGACCGGGTAGCCGTGGTGTTCGAGGCCCGTGAAATGGTGGAAGCGCACGTCCCATCCGTCCCCGTCATTCGTGTTGTCGCGCGCGAACATGTTCATGAGCGGGCCGACCGCGACCCCGACAATGTTCCGCGTACCAGTGCTCACAAGTTCGAGTCCGCTGCCGTCTGGCCGGACACGGATCACGCCGCCACCGCGATGCTGCAAGTGCCGGCCATCCGTGCCGACCGCGTCCATGAATCCGAAGTCGCCACCCGCGATGTAGAGGTAACCGTCAATGCCGAGTTCGAGACCGTTCGTCGTGTGATCCGCCGGGCGCCCATCAAAGCCGAACGCGATGCCCTTGACGATGGTCTTCTCCTCGCTCGCGACGCCCTTGCCGTCCTTGTCCACATACACGCTGATGTCCGGCGGATGGATGAGATAGAGCCGGTCGCTGTCCCAGACGAGCCCTCGCGGCGAATCGATGTCCGTCACAAATTCCCTCACCTCGTCCGCGCGCCCGTCCCCGTCCGTGTCGCGCAGGCGGAGGATGCGCCCGCGATGCGGCTGGCGTCCGAGCGAGCCGTTGCCATCGCTCGACACATAGAGCGTGCCGTCTGGCGCGGATGCGACGCACACGGGATAGTTTGCCGCCTTCGAGTTTGCGAAGAGCGTCAC
>BJFP01000311.1 GCA_014189875.1 Verrucomicrobiota bacterium
AACGGCTCACCGGCGGAGCCCTGTTTAGTGGCTGCCACTTCGAGCGTCTTCTTGCCGTCCTTCGGTGCCTGACCGCGGGGCCAAAGGTACGTCTGCCAAACGATGCGGAACTTCGGGTTATTCTTCACGCCGACGGCAGCGAGGCCCGCCGGCGTGGAGTCGAGGCCGACGTGATTGCTCCACGCCTCCGCATTAGGGTAGCAGTGCAGCGTTCCGATCAGAAGTGTGTCAATCTCCCCCCGTTCGAGTGAGTCGAGGCGTCCGGGCTGGATGTGACCCATGCCCTTGATGTCGTGCCATGTGCCGATGTAGGGAGCCGGGACGGACTTGTGCCCTTCGATGTTCGCGGCCTTTACAACGGCATCGGTCACGTCGCCGTTGACAAGAAACATGTAGGCGACGCGGCCGCCTGCCGGCGGTTTCGCATCTTGAGCGGTAAGCCGGGGCGACCATGCATGCATCGCACAAAGGGTCAGACATTGGATAACGAAAGAGACTCGGTTCATAGGTTTGATTTTCTTCAGGTTTTTTCAGGTTGGTTTAGAGGCGGAAATTGCACGAAATTGCTTTCACGCCCGCCGCACCGGAAAGCGTTAGGCCGTGGACCGGCGGCGGGGAGTGCGGCCGTGTCGGCTGACATTTGGCCATGCATGCAGCACTGAAACAGCCCCCAACGGCGGCTGCCAAGGAAAAACTGCCGGCAGAACAAAACTGCCGCGCGTTTCCTCCGCGACGATAAATGACGCGCTTCCGCTCCTCGAAACTCAGGCGGATGAACTCGCCCGTGCTGCCGTTGGGATAAGGTCCGCTCACGCCCTTTTTGATGAGCCAGTTGATCTCCGGCGCAGTTCGCCCTCGTTGATGCCGCCATCATCGAGGAACGTCGCCAAGCTCGGTGTGTAAATGCCTTTGAGCATTGTGTGGGAATTCTCTTCGATCAGCAGGGCACACGCGAACTTGAAAAAACCTTCCGGCCCGCGACTTTGATTTCCACTTCGACCAGATACTTTTTCAAGGCCACCCAGTCCGGTTCGAGGCCGAGGCCCGGCGATTCCGGCGCGCACACCTGGCCGTTGGCGTCGGGCGGAATTTTCCCGGCGGTGAATTCGCGACCAAGCGCCGACGGCTCAAACGGATACTCACACAGGTTATCGCGCTCCATTCCCGCGAACGGCTGGAGCGAAGCGCTCAACGCGAGGTGCGTGGTGAAAGTGTGATTCACAAACTGCACCCCTTTGGCAACGGCGTAATCGGCCACCTGCTTCGCTGTCGTGATGCCGCCGATGCGGCCCGTGTCAATCTGCACGAAGCCCAGCCCGGCGTAATCAATCATTGCGCTGGCCTGGTGAAAATTATGGCAGCCCTCGCCACCCGCGAGTTTCACCGTCTTGCAGCTCTTGGACAATTCGTGATAGGCGGACAGCGCGCCATTGACGAACGGCTCTTCCAACCAAACCGCGCCGCAAATCTCCAGCGCGGCCAGCCGTTTTTTCGCAGCGGCAGCGTCGTCACCCCAAACCGTGCCGGCATCCACCAGCAACGCGATGTCCTTGCCCAAGCCTTCGCGCGCGGCGTGAACGTGCGCGGCGTCGGTTTCCGCCGTGCCGCGTCCATAAGGACCCCAGCCAAATTTTGCCGCGCGATACCCGGAGCGCGCCGCCGCCTCCGCCCGACGCAAGGTCGCCTGCGGATCGTCGCCGAACAATTGCGAGGCGTAGGCTGTTTTCGGAAACGAGCGCTTGTAACCCAGCAGCCGCCAGACGGGTTCGCCCAGTTTTCTGCCGAGCAAATCCCAGAGCGCGATGTCAATTCCTGACAGTGTGTGATCCGCCTGGAGCAAATCAAAACTATGCTCGCGCACGCACGCGTTGATGCGGCGGATGTCGTCCACGTTGTCGAGCCGTTGCCCCAACACGGACGCGCTCACGGGTTTGCAGGCGCTGTGCGACATCGGGCAATTCCAACTGGCAATGGAAACCAGCGGCGCGGCCTCGCACTCGCCCCAGCCGACGTGACCGTCCGCCTCGACGCGCACCAGCAACGCATCCTGGCTGCCGTCACCAATGTCGCGGACCTCGGGGAGCGAGAGATAGAAAAAATCCACCGAACTGATTTTCATGTTATTAAAAAGCGATGGTCAGTCCGCCGTCCACCGTGATGCTCTGGCCCGTGAGATACATCGCGTCCGGCCCGGCGAGAAACGCGGCACCGACGGCGGCGTCATCGTAGCTGCCGGCGCAGACGAGATGATTGCCGGGCGGAAAAGTTATCACCAACTCGCGCAAGCGTTCTTCGCGCCGGGCGTTGACGCCGACATCGCAGCCATCCGCCGCAAAACGAATCGCCGAGGCGCGACCAATGCCGCTCGACGCTCCGGTGACAATAATTTTTCGGCGATTACTCATGGCCGGATTTTTCCTGCGCAAATGGAGACGCGCGTCGTCAGCGTTTCGCCTGGTTGGAGGATGGAACATTGTTTGTTCAAAGCGGCTTCATTTACCGACATCGGCATCGTGGTGCAAGGTTCGAGAATCACCGTGTAGTGGCCCAGGAATCCGCCATAGCTGGCGAACATCCACGCGAACGGAAAAATCTTCGGGTCGAAGTGATAGGCGAACTCAAGTCCGGCACGGGGCCGCCGCCACGCCATGCGACCTTCGCGCAAATCGAACAGATAGAAAAAATCCATCGTGCCGTCGGCGGGCGGAATAACGTTGGCGGATTTGCCTTCGAGTTGCGGCCACGCGAACGGTGTGAGCGTGGAGAACCGGGAATAGTTTGGGTCCACGACCTGAGCCTTGCCTGCCGGACAATCAATCACATCGCCCGGCTCGACCGCGAGTGCGGCGTGCAGCTTCCAAAGAAATTGGCGTGGCTGCTTCGTGGGATTTGAAATCCGGTAATCCACATCCATCACCGGCTCGTCGGCGCGCAGCGACATCTCACGTTCGTAGCGCAATCCGAAGCGCGGCAAAGTTCCCGCGAGCTTCAGCCGCGCTCCATCGCATTGCCAACTCAAAGGCAGTGTCCACAATTCGCCGTGGTCGGGACAAGGCACGCCGTTGATTTCTTCCGCGAGGTCGTTCGGAAACAACTCATCAATGCCACCGTAAAAATTTGGATCGTATTCGCTGCCAGCGGCGAGTTGTTGCAGCGGCAGCGCGCGATTGCGCCAGAGAAATTCGTGGCCGCTGGATTTTTCCACGAGGCTGACGACTCGCCCGCCGACTCCGGGCGCAACGTCCACGCGCAGTGAATCCGATTCCAGCCGGATGATCGGCACTCCGTCGCGTTCAATTTTTTCGGGCGCGTGGCTCATGGGATTTCAATTCTTCCTTGTAGTCGAACAGCAGCGGCGTGGCGAGCACCACATTGCGCTTGGGGTTGAAAACATCTTCCGCCAAGGCCGAAACGCCGTCAAAGCCGATGTAACTCAAAACCGCCAGCGCGATGAGGCCGGTCGTCACGGCGTGACCGTTCGAGCGTTGTTCGAGCAATCCCGCAATCGGCACGGGCGCGACGATCTGCACGATGATTATTCCGTAAACAATCAAGTCCCAAAGGCCGAGGACGCGTTTCAGGCGGGGAGCTTCGGCGCTTCCGGCAGGAACGCCGGGGTTGGATGCGGAGGCCACGGAAATTGGGTTTGGTTTGTCGCGCGAGATGTCCGGCCGGAGTAACCATCGGAACCGCGCAAAGTAAAACATCTTTGTGGCGGAATGGGCTGCGGGCGGCGAACCCACCCATCCGTCACGAACCCGGATTCGGCTGTGCCCGGGTTTCGTAAGAAAGGGCAAGGGCGGCGAGGAGTGAGGTGGCAATCGCGATGCCCTTGCGGAGGTCCAGGGATTCGCGAAAGAGCGGGACGGCCAGCGCGACAGTGAGAGCGGGATAGAGGGCATAAAGCGCGGTCACGATGGAAGCCTTGCCATCGCGGTAGGCGGCGAAGAGAGCGAGCCCTCCGACGCCGATCAGCGCCCCCAGAACAAGCGAAAGAATCCAGCCACGGGCCGTAAGCATTTCGAAGGGGAGGTGCTGGGTGAGAAGGAAGAGGGCGACAGGAATGAAGCCGATCGCAAAGCCGACCGTGGAGAGTTCGCTGGAGATGTGATTGGTCGCGATTTTTTGCAGGATGGAAGCAAGGCCAAAAAGAACCAAGGCCACCAATGCGTGGAGCATCCATGGCTGGGCGAGATTGTGAGTGAGCGAGCGAAGGCTGGACTGGATATCGGCGTCGTCTGGAATGCTGAACAGATAGACCGCGACGAGGGAGATGAACATGCCGACCACCTGTACGGCATTGATGCGTTCCCGGAGGAAGAGGACGGAGAGGAGCAGGGTAACGATGGCAAACATTCCGGTCAGCGGCGCGACCACGGAGGCAGCGCCTCCATGATTCAGGGAGTAGAAGAATGCGAGATTTCCGCAACTGGCGGCAAGACCCGAGGTGAAGGCAAAAGCAATGCCGCGGGGAACGTTCTTGTTATTGCGGAAGCCTGGAGATGCGATGAGCAGCAGTGACGCGGGAACCACGCCGATGGTCGAGACGACCTGGATGATCATCGGCGGGACAGCGGCTTCCGCCATCTTGGCGATGACTCCCCAGATGCCCCAGAGGACGATGGAAAGCAAGGTGTAGAAGAGCCATTTGGGCATTGCGGTAATTGGGTTAGCTGGCTGTGGAATAAGTCTGCCAATGGGGCATGGGGGGCATATTGGAGTCGCTGGTGGCAAAGCATATGGAGGCGACTGGCGAGGTGCGGGCAACCCGTCGGCGAATGCCAATCCAACCGCGGACGAGCTGACCGTCGCGGGCGCTTTTCAGGCGCGTGGCATCGCCTTGCATCCGGCCGCCACCGTGGCTGCGGTCGTTTCCTGGCGAAGCTTTGTCGCCGCCGCCCTGCGGATCGGGGGCGAGGTTCGCGGCATCAACAAAGGTTGCTGCTACTCGGAAATCGCTTTCGCGCCCGCCGCGCCCGGGACGGCCAGAACGCGGATCGGCCTCGGGGATCGAGGATGTGTCGGCTGAGGGAACCGTGCGCGATTGACCATGCATGGCAACCTCGTAGCAGCCCCGGCGGCGGCCGCCAAGGACAAAGCTGGTGCCAGTGGAGGCTTCACTGGATCAGCCCGGATTCCTCAAT
>BJFP01000312.1 GCA_014189875.1 Verrucomicrobiota bacterium
CCCGGCTATCCGTGCCTCGTCTTCGTGCAGCACTCGGAGACGCCGCACCACTCCGTCACTCGCTACAACGGGCGCGAGACCGTGCTCGGCAGCGGCATGGAGCTGAAGGCCGTCGTCGAGGACGCGCATCCCGTGCTCGCCGCGCAAATCCGTGCGGCGGAGGAGGCCGGCATCGCATTCGATCCTGCCGTGAATTTTCCCGAGACGATCCGGCGCGTGGACATCAAGGTGCCCGTGCCGCCGCTCGACGAATCCGCGATGATCCTCGTGGACACGCCGGGGCTCTACAGCCGGATGAATTTCGGCTACGACGTGCTCACGCGCGAGTTCCGCGACGGCGCGGCGTGCGCGGTCTTCGTGGTGAAGACGGACAACCTTTTCCTCGATCAGGTCTTCGCGGAGTTCAACCAACTGCTCGGGATATTCAGCCGCATCTTCATCGTGGTGAATGTGGACACCGGCAAGCGCGACCTCGCGCCCGACGGCAGCCTGTGCCCGAGCGCCGAGAGCGAACATCCCGAGCGCGTGCTGGAGGCGTTCCGCACGCTCTCAATGGCAGGGCCGCTGCGCGCGGCGTACGACGCGGGACGCGTGCGGATTCACGCGGTGGATCTGATGAGCGCGGCGTCCGCCATCCTCTCGAAGCCGCCGGAAAAAAGGAAGGCGCTGCCGGCATTCGATGCGTTCGAGGACGACCTGATCGAATATCTGAACAGCAGCGACTACACGCGCGAATTCATCCGCGACAGCCTGCGCCAGGGGCAGACGCTGTGCACTGAGATGCAGGCCGTCGTGGCGAATCAGGAAGTCGCCGCTCTGCGCAAAAAGCAGGATGCGCTCGGTGCGGAAATTCTCGCGCTGAACGCACGCATCACCGCGACAGATCAACTCCTGCAAGCCGACTGGAACGCGCTTTTCCAGCCGCTGCGCGAGGAGCACCGCCGCGGTGTGGAGGACGCCGTGGCCGCGAAGACCGCGCAGGTGCGCGAGGAAATCCGGCAGGGCTTCACACGGTGGATGGCCACGGATGAGAGCCTCGTGGCTCTGCCGCACCTGCACTGGAATCCCACGCTGTACGATGTCGCCCGCTCGCTCGCGGAGGACAGCCGCGCCCGCCTCCAGCGGCTCGCGGGCACCATGCACGCAGGGCTTCATCTTTCGCAGGCGATGATCGGTGACTTGATTACGTCCGATTATTCGCTGCGCGCAAATGGCGAGCGCGCATTCGCAGCCGCACGCGCGGACGAAGATCTCCCCGGCTACAAGATGTCCGTCGCGATGGAGACGATCCCGGTGCGGAAGTCGTTCGCGGACTGGTTGCTCTTCCGCGGCCGCGCAAAAGTGCGGCAGCGGCTCTTCGGGGCGGACGGCAACCGCACGATCGCGCCGCTCGAGAAGGAGCGCCGCCTGCGGGTGAGCAGCCGCGCGGAATTCGAGCGCCAGTGGGAGGATTCGATCCACGGGCGCTTCCCTGCGAAGCCCGTAGCATTCGCCGCGAAGCTCGCCGCGAGCTACGTCACCGCCGCCGCGGAGAACATCCGCTCCGGTCTGCGCACGCTGCGCTCCACGCTCGCCGCCGAGCGCGACGCGCGGCAGGTGCCGTTCGACATGCAGGCGGCAATCCTGCGCTCCGCCGACGACCTCCAGAATCAGGCGATGAGTGTGAGCCGCGACCTCGACCTTCTTTCCGAAAAGGAAAACGCAAACCTCGCCGGCCCGCCGCCAATCCCCGAGGCCTACGCGACGGCGCCGGACGCCGGACTGCTCCCGTCGCCCGCGATCCCGATGCTCCCCATGCTCTGAGCGTCGCGCGTGGTGTAGAGCGGTTCGATTAAATGTGTAGCCGATTCTTGAAGCCCGGCACTTTCGTGGAAAGGCCCGGAGGGCCGACGGAAATTAGCCGGTGGCGCAAGCCACCGGATCTCGTCCGAAAACGGATTCCGCCCCGGAGGTGGCGGCGCAAACCGTTTGATTTCCAGCGCACCCTCCGGGGCGCATTCGATCTTGCGGCGGATCCGGTGGCTTGCGCCACCGGCTAATATCCGCTGGCCCTCCGGGCCATTTATCAGCCTCGAAATACGCAATCACGAGGCTACACGATTTGTTGAAATGCTCTGGCGCAAGCGTCCGCGCTTGCCGTATCGCAACGCCTCCGGCTTGCCTCCGCATGGGTCCCGCATCGGACGGTGAAGCGGGCTCGAAGCCCGCGATACGGCAGACGGGACGTCTGCGCTACGCACGATGTTACGCACACACACTATTTGACATTGCCAGCGGAAATTCCCTCGCCGAGAGTCCCGGCGTCATGCCTCCGACGACCGCTGAACTTTTCGACCGCCTGCTCACCGACGGTGACGACACGACCGCCGGCAATTATTTCGTCGCGAACTACCCGCCGTTTTCATTCTGGGACAAGGCGAAGGTGGACGAAGTGCGCGAGGTAATCGCTGCGCCCGCACCGCAAGGCACGCCGCTCGGCGTTTATTTTCACATCCCGTTTTGCCGGAAGCGCTGCCACTTTTGCTACTTCCGCGTCTATACCGACAAGAACGCCGACGACATCAAGGGCTACCTCGACCACGGCATGCGCGAACTGGAAATGTATGCGCGCACGCCACGTATCGCGGGGCGCAAACCGAAGTTCATCTATTTCGGCGGCGGCACGCCGAGCTATCTTTCCGTCTCACAGCTCACTTCGCTCACGGACCGCATGAAAGCGCTGCTGCCGTGGGATGAAGTGGAGGAGGTCGCATTCGAGGCCGAGCCCGGCACGCTCACGGAGGCAAAGCTGACGGCGCTGCGGCAGATCGGCGTCACACGGCTCTCGCTCGGCGTGGAAAATTTCGACAAGCACATTTTGGAGATCAATGGCCGCGCGCACCGCGAGGATGAAATCTACCGAGCTTACAATTTCGCGCGCAGCGTCGGCTTTCCGCAGATCAACATAGACCTCATCGCCGGCATGGTGGAGGAGACGGACGAAAACTGGCAGCGCAACATCGCGAAGACCATCGAGCTACAGCCGGACAGCGTCACGATTTACCAGATGGAGGTGCCGTTCAACACGGGCATCTTCAAACAGATGCAGACCGAGGGAAAACTCGTCGCGCCCGTCGCATGCTGGCACACGAAGCGCCGCTGGGTGAACGAGGCATTCACCGCGCTGGAGGCGAACGGCTACACCGTCACGAGCGCAACCACTGCGGTGCGCGATCCGCAGAAGACGAAGTTCGTCTATCGCGACGAATTGTGGAAAGGCGCGGACCTGCTCGGCCTCGGCGTCGCCAGCTTCAGCCATCTCGGCGGCGTGCATTTTCAAAACCTGCCGGACTTCGAGAGTTACAGCGCGGCAGTGGAAAAGGGCGAACTGCCCATCGGCCGCGCGATGCGCACGACGACTGAGGAACAGCTCATCCGCGAACTCATTTTGCAGCTCAAGCTCGGGCGCGTCTCGCGCAGCTACTTCACGGAAAAATTCGGCACCGACGTGACGCAGCGTTTCGATGCGCAATTCGCCGAACTCAAGCGCCGCGGCCTGCTCGCGGCGAGCGGCGACTGGCTCGTGCTCGACCGTTCCGCGCTGCTGAAGATTGACGTGATCCTGCACGCCTTCTTCCTCCCGCAACACCAGAACGCCCGCTACACGTGACGTCCACTCCGACGCTGGAAATCCTCCATCCGCTCCCGCTGCTCTACGAAGCCGCGTCGCATCCGCTGCCGGACTTCGAACTCGTGGATTCCAAATCGCTGCCGCCCGCCGCGCACGGCCTGCTCGTCCACACCGGCGACATGACGAGCAAGCTGGAGGAATTTTTTGCCGATGAAATGACCCTGCGCGTGCTGCAATGCGACCACACCGCCGACCACTACCGCCGCGAAGTCGTGCTGTGCTGTGCGAAGTCCGGCCAAGCCGTCGAGTACGGCGCGATCGAGATCGAGCTGTCCGCATTCGACGAATCGCTCCGCTCGGAAATCGTGCGTGGCCAGCAGCCCCTCGGCGGACTGCTGAACCGCCACGCCATCCGCTACCGCAGCCGCCCTCGCGGCTTCCTTCGCGTCGCGCCAGATCTGCGCCTCGCGGAAATCTTCCATCTCCCCGCACCCGTCTCGCTCTTCGGCCGCACCAACCAGCTCCTCGACGCGCAGGATCGCGTGCTCGCGAGCATCGTCGAAGTGCTGAGGCCGGTGTGAGTGCCGCTGCGAGTTGTGCCCAGATCCGGTGCGACCGCGCGCGTTGTAAGAATGCCACACTGCGCAGACTCTGCGCCGCGCGCGGTTGCTTCAGTCCGGATTCCTCGACTTCCCTAAACTTCCTGACATTGGTTTTCCCGCCATGGGCTTCACCTACCGAAAATCTATCAAACTCGGTCCGTTCCGCGTCAATCTCAGCAAGCGCGGCGTGGGGGCTTCCGTCGGCGGAACAGGATTCCGAACGGGGGTATCGGGGACTGGCCGCAAATACACCAACTTCAGCTTGCCCGGCACCGGATTAGGCTACCGCACCAGCGGCGGCAAAGGCTGTCTGCTGCTTCTATTCCCGCTGCTCCTGGCTCCAGCCGTGCCCTGGCTGCTCCGACTTTTCTCTTCATGAACATCACCTGGAAACGCACGCTCCGCACACCGTCATCCGAACGCTTTCTCGCCCAGCGCGAAGGGAAGGATGTGGCCGCCGTAGATATCCACTATCTCAGCAATGGTCACGCTGCCGGCACGGCGATCCTCCTGCGCGAGGCGGGCTGGAAAGAGGAGGACGTGTCCGGCATGCTGAGTTCGTTGGACGACCAATTCCTTCCGGACGTCGATCTCACCCTCGGGACTCTCACCTACACGGTGGTGATCGGTGAAGTCATGGGGAACTTCGAGGCAACGGCGGAGAGTCCGTGATTTGCCCATACGCGGCGGCGAGGCAAGCGTCTGCCAGACCGCCCAGCAGGATATTCGGGGGGGGCGCCGCTGATGCTCGTCTGGCGGGACGTCGGCACATCTTGCGCAATCGCTCGACACGACGGCGTGCGAACGTAACGTCCGCGCCCTTATGTCCGGCATTGTCATCAAACCACGCTCACGAATTTTGCACGGACATGACTGGGTGTATTCCAGTGAGGTGCTGAAGGCGTGGGGCAATCCCGAGCCCGGAAGC
>BJFP01000313.1 GCA_014189875.1 Verrucomicrobiota bacterium
GCGAAGACGGTTCCATCCTCATCCTCGATTCCGACTGAAGCAACGGACAGCGCCGCGCCAGAAAAGCCGCTGCCGGAAAATGCTTGGCACAGCGGATTGGGGCATCATTCTCGCGAACAACGCTTGAGCGCATGAATCTCTCCGCAATCGCATCTTCCTGCCGGAAATCTCCCGTGCGGAGCAGCGTCGCCAGCGCGCTTCATCCTCTTTTCGCCCCTCGCTCCCCCCAGACCCCCTCACTCCCCGACGCCCGTCCCATTCTGACCGTTTCCGGTGCGGCGGGCGCGAAAGCAAATTCCTTGCAGCAAAAGCTTCTGAGCGATAAACGCATGTCTCCCATGATGATGATCTCACGCCGGCTGCTCCAGAGTCTGCTTCTGCTGTTCCTGCTGCACGGCGCGAGCGAATTTTCGATCGGGGCTGATTCGATGCGACGAGTGGCGATCCTGCCTGCGTTCACGGATTTCGAGGTCGAATCGGATTGGCGCAGGGCCTTGAGCGGATTCGATGCACGCTTGCAGGCGGAGTTGCTCAAAGGCTGGCAGGTGGAGGTGCTGTCGCGCGCGGGGCTGTCAACCGTGGTCTTTGAGCAGAAGCTGCGGGTGGCGACCGACCCGAAGGCGCCGCTTTACCGCGTGCTGCCGGCGGATGTCGTGGTGCTGCCCGTGTTTGATTGGAATAAGCACGACCTCCGACTGTACATCACCCCGGTCGGGCCCTCGATGAACGCGGGAAATCCGACGGTCATGAAGGCGAAATCGCCGAGGGATTTGGCAGAAAGGCTTCCCGGCGAGCTCGCACGTGTGCTGGCCCACATCGGGAAACTTGCGATCCGTGAACCGGCAGCCGCGAGCGCGAAGCCGGCCGAAGCGCAGCGGGCGAAAAGCGTCGTGTGCGCGCTCCTGGATCCAATCTCGCCGGAAGGAGAGCTGGATGCGTCCACAGTTGCTGTCGCGCCATGGATCCGTGCGGGGCTGGAGCAGGCGGTGGCTTCCGGGAACAGCGGTGCGGTGCGACTGGTCGAACGCAATGAGATCGCGCGGCTGATCGAGGAGAAGGCGTTGAAGGCGGCGTTCGGAACGAGCCTGGAGGCGAATGCCGCCGCGCATTTCGGAATGATGCTGAAGGCGGATCTCATCCTGGTTCCCTTCGTGCATCCGATCGAAAACAAGAAGGAGGTCGAAATGGATTTGTTTGCGCTCGAGGTGTCTTCGGGGCGCCTGCTCGAATGCGTCTCGTGGAGTGGTGCGCCCGGAGAGCCCCTGCCCGTCGAGAGGATGACCGCCTTTCTCGCAAAGGCTTCCTCAAGAGCCGTCGAACTGGCCGGGCAGGTGACACCGGACGATGCCAACGCGCGCCACCGGGAGGCTGAGTTTCTGATGAGTTTGCCGCAGCAATGGGACGGCCTCAGGATGAACTGGCACACCAAACAGCAACTGGAAACCCGTCTCGCCGACGCCGCCCTCGCCCTGAATTCGGATGATCCGGCGCTGTTGGAGAAGACGCTTGAATCGATGAGCCTCCCACACTCAAGTTTCCCGGAACGGATCAAATACTTTCCGCACGACGAATGGCTTCAGGAGGTGAGCGCATTGAAAAAGACCGGGCAACTGGAGGTGATGCGCGCGGCGGCGAGGCGTGTCTTCGAGCTTCCGCTGCTGGAATTGCAAAGGCAGCCGTCGCCTGAACGCATCAGTCTCATGGCATATTACTGGAATCGCATGGGCGAGTATCAGAAGGCACTCGATTGCCTGACCGCGGGAGGAAAACAGGAGGCCAGTCTCGGGGACAATGAACTGCACTACTACGAAGCTGCTTACGCCTACATGGGGCTCGGACGTTACAAGGAATGCGCAGAGACCGTGCTGCGACAGAAGAAGTTTTCAGAAAACGCGATGAAGCTCGTCGCGGACGCCTATCGTGGTCTTGGGGAGGACGAGAAGGAATTCAAGATGTTGTGGGGCAATCTTCGCCACCTCAATATCGAGCTCGACCGCTATGCCCGTTTGCTCGATCTCGCGGTGAAATTGGGAAGGGCTCCCGAAGTCCTGAAGTGGTACGGGCTGCGCGGCCTGTGGGAGTTCCATTCCGAACCGTTTGTCCTTGCTGCCGGCGTCCGTGCCCGCTTGGCGGCAGGACAGAAGGATATCGCCATATCCGAGGCGCAGTGTGCGCTGATCAATGCACGTCGGGAGCGCAGGGAAAGGGATGAGTCTCTGATCAAGGATCTCGAGAAAACCCTCGCCGACCTCGGTGAGAAACCACTCGATCATCTGCTTCGCGCCGGCGATTTTGTGAAGTTGCCGCCGGATTGCGTGATCCACTTGATCCACGACCAGACTATCGACGCTGCTCATGCGCGCGCAGTGGCCGGACACGTCGCGGAGTTCTGGGGCTGTCCGGTGCAAATATGGCCGGTGAAGCTGGACGCGCGGAAGCTCAGCTTCTACAAACCGCTCGGACAAACTCTCGAATGCCGAAGGCTGATGAGAATCTTGATGGAGGCCGCGCTTCCATCTCAGAAGTACCTCGGGCGTGCTTTTCTGACTCGCGAAAAGTTGAATGCCTTCGGCGGCAACGGCGTGTGGGGCGACTTCTACCTTCGAGCGACGCCAAAGCTCAGCGTCGTGTCGGATCACTTCCTCGAAAAGTCCGTAAAGTTCCGCAAGATTGAAGTTCGCCCGCTCGCATTCATCGACGCCATCGCCGTCAGCGCTTTCGAGTCTGTGAATAACGCCATTTGGAAGCACTTGCGCTCCGATAAGGACAGTGCAGGCGGATTCATTCCAGTCCCGCCCGAGCTTTTCTCGACACCGGGAGGGCTTGTGTGGATCAACGACCATGATCTCGGGATTTCCAAGCGCACGGCCTCGGTCCTCCGGGAAATCACATGGGACGAGATTGCTGCAGCAATCTCCAAAAACGACGATCCAAACTACGAAATGCAAGATGCGCCGCTCGATCCAAAGGACCGTCCGATCATCGAGGATCTTTCCCGCCAGCTTCAAAGCATGAAACCCGAGACTGTCCTGCCGCCAGCCGTGCCGAGTCCCGCGACTGGAAATGCTCCGGGTCGTTGACGGAGTCCGCGTCTATCGAGCCTCGGCTGAAATCCCACTCAAACCATCAACCCGACCTTCCTCACCCATGAAATCCATCCGCCACATTCACCGCCTCGTTCTGGCCGCAATCATCCTCATCTGCACGTTCGATGCGTCCGGCGCGACGACCGTCGCGGTCGCAGCGGCGGACTTCACGAAAGACAAGGATGGGCTCGCCGCATTTGTCTTTGAAGTCCTCCAGACCGAACTCTCCGCCCGGCCGGACATCGAACTCGTGGACAGAAAAAAGCTCAGCGAAATGCTGGCCGAACAGGGCCTCGGAGCCAGCGGACTGACAGGCGAGAAAGCCGCGCAGGCCGGCAAACTCGTCGGCGCCGGATACTACGTCTTCGGCGAAAGCATGAAGGCTGGCGACCGTCTCGCCGTGAGCTGCCGCGTCGTGCAGGTGGAGACCGGCGTGCTGAAGCCCATCCTGGTGCAGGTCGGAAAAGATGAGGATCCGATGGCAGTCGGCGCGCGTCTCGCCAAGCAGGTGGAGGAAGCCATCGCAAAGCTCTCGGGACGCCCCAGCCAGGCTGTCACCGATGCCGCGCCATTTTCACTTCCGGCAGGAGCCGTCCGTCCCACCCTCGCGCTGCGCATTCCTGAAACCTCCGCGACTCCGCAGCAGCGGCGTCCGGATCCCGCTGCGGAAAAAGCCCTCGAGGCATTTTTCCTCAAGCATGAATTCAAGATCGTGCAGCTTTCCCGCCCGAGCCAGGGTGTCGAAGCCGCCGGAATTTCCGGCCACGCTCCCGCGCTGCACCTGGAAGGTGCGGAACACGAAGCCTTGCTGCTCGAAGCGCGTGGAAAAGGAGCGGACGTGATCATCCTCGGCATCGCCACATCCGACCGCGGAACGCAGATCGGGCAGTTCGCCGTGGCGCGCGCCCGCGTGGAATTCGCCGCGGTGGACACACGCACCAGCAAAGTGCTCGCGACGACATCGGGCTACGGCACCGGGTCAGACCTCAGCAGCTTTGTGGCAGAGAAGAAGGCCATCGAATCCGCTGCAACGATGCTCGTCCCGATCTTGGCAAAAAAGATCGTCGAAGGCTACGGCCACTAGGCTGTGTTCACGAATTATTTGATCTACAAGAGATCGGCGGCCTGATCCAAGGATGGGATGAAACCCATCGAAGTGAGAAAACTGATCAGCGATCGTGTTTGGCAAACGTTGGAGCCGGCAGTCACTGCGTCCAAGGAAAACAAAGTGACAGACTGATAGTAAAATTAACGCTTGCCCTTGCTCCCGCAATCCGCTGTCCTCACGCACCTTCAAGCTGCCTGCCATGCGCAAATCCCGACTCAAAGCCCCTGATCATCATCCCCTCGCCTACTACCACTGTGTCTCCCGCGTCGTGGACCGGCAATTTGTCCTCGGGCCGGAGGAAAAGGAGGAATTCGTCCGGCTCCTGCGGCTCTATGAGGAGTTCTGCGAGGTGCGCGTGGTGACCTACTGCATCATGAGCAATCACTTTCACGTCCTCGTGGAGGTTCCGCATCGCCCCCAAGAGATGCCTGATGACGCCGCGCTCCTCGCCAAGCTCAAGCGCGCGTACAGCCCGGAGGCGTTTGCCCAGATCCGCTGGCAACTCGAAAACCTCCGGAAGCTCGGTGCGCATGAGGAGGCGGAGGCGCTGCGGGAGAGCTTCTTCCGACGGCTGTGGGACGTGAGCTTCTTCATGAAGGGGCTCAAGCAACGCTTCAGCGGATGGCACAACCGGCGGCAGGGCCGCAAGGGCACGCTGTGGGAGGAGCGCTTCAAGAGCGTGCTCGTTGAGAGCGGGCAGGCACTCGTGACCATGGCCACCTACATCGATCTGAATCCCGTGCGCGCGGGGCTCGTCGAGGACCCAAAGGAATACCGTTGGTGTGGCTATGCGGCGGCGGTGGCAGGGAAAAAGCATGCACGCAGCGGGCTGCGGACGGCGATGACGACCTGGGCGCACGGAGAAATCGGCGAGGGTGCGAGCATGGAGAAATACCGCGAACTGCTT